>DASSBI010000198.1:0-2958 GCA_035698965.1 Gaiella sp.
AGGCGATGCTCGTAACAGGCCGAGATCTCGGAGTGGCACATGGGCAGCGGGCTTCTCCGCGCCTTCACCGCGCCGAACCCGTCGCGACGCCCCTCGAGCTCACTGAGCACGTCCACGTCGATCTCGACGTCGAACACCTTCTGGAGGCATCCCATGAAGGTGTGGCCCCACGCCTCGTAGGCGTAGACGAAGGGGCACCCGCGCGCGATGCAGGCGCCGGGATAGACGACCCGGTCGCAGTGCACCTCGCAGCGACGGCACTCGAGCTCGTCCTGCGGCCGCAGGGGTATGTCCGCCGGGGCCTCGGTGACTGGAACGAGCTCGTGCATGACCGAATCGTGTCAAGGCCGGGCCGCCTCGCGCAAGACTTGACGCCGGTGGGTGAAACGGGTAGTCCCGCGGCGCCTACTGCGCAGTGGGGCGCCCCGCGGAGCCTCTAGGGTTCGCGCTCGTGGTTCGTCGCGCCCTCTTCGTCGGCCTGCTGCTCGGGCCGCTCACCATCATCCTCCACTACGCAACGGACCTCGGCGCGACGACCGAGTTCGTGCTCGCCGCAGCGTCGCTGATCCCACTCGCCTGGCTCATCGGAGAGGCCACCGAGCACGCTGCCGAGCGCACGGGACCGGGCATCGGCGGCTTCCTGAACGCAACGTTCGGGAACGCGCCCGAGCTGATCATCGCGTTGCTCGCCGTCAACGACGGCCTCACCGAGGTCGTGCGCGGATCGCTCACCGGCTCCGTGGTCGGAAACCTGCTTCTGGTCCTCGGGTTCTCGCTCCTGGCGGGCCCACGCGACAGCCTGGATCGCGTCTCCAGCTTCCTCTCGTTCGGGGCGATCGCCATCGCCGTCCTCCTCTTCCTGATCCCTGCGATCCCGTCCTGGCACGGCGATCCCGACCGCCACGACATCGCCGTCATCTCCGTGCCGGTCTCGATCGCGCTGCTCGTCGTCTACGGCGTCGTGACGCTCTACTCACTGCGACGCCACCGCGGGATGCACGTCGCCGGTGAGGCACCCGTCGGCGCCTGGTCTCTCCGCACGGCGCTTCTCGTCCTCGGAGCCACGACCGTCATCACCGCGCTGGTCGCCGAGATCCTCGTCGGCTCGCTCGAGGAGTTCGCCCACAAGGCGGGTTTGAGCGAGTTCTTCGTCTCGGCGGTGATCGTCGCGATCGTGGGGAACGCCGCCGAGCACGGCGGCGCCGTCGTCGTCGCTCGCCGTGGAAAGGTGCGGCTCGCCGCGGAGATCGCACTGTCGTCCGCAGCGCAAGTCGCCGTCTTCCTGATCCCGGCCGTCGCCCTGCTGTCGTGGCTGATCGATCCGCTCTCGCTCGGCTTCCGCGAGGTCGAGATGCTCGCGCTCGCGGGCGGGCTCGTCGTCACGGTGATCACGCTCTGGGGCGGTCGCGCGTCCTCGGCGCGCGGCACAGTCCTCCTGATCGCCTACGCGGTGATCGTCGCGATGTTCTGGGTCGCAGGCGACCGGAGCGATCAGCCGGAGGCGTCGGCGAACGCGGTCGGCGCTCTCGTCAGCGGATACGTCGCGACGTAGAGCTTCTCCGGCGCTCCGTCCTCGTCGCGCACCACGCGCAGCAGCTCACCGAGCTCGCGCCCCTCCTCGATGCGCCACCGGTCGTCGCTCTCCCGCCGGAGCCAGGAGACGCTTCGGCCCTCCGGCCCGTCGACGACCTCGAGCCGCAGGCGCCCTCCTTGCCAGGACAGCACGAGCTCGTCGCCTTCGGACCACCAGCGGCCCAGCATCGACGTGACGTCGTCGGCCGCGCCCCCGTCCGGGCGCCACGGCTCCGGCGCGCGCGGGAGCCCGTCGAGCACCGCCTCGGCGAGGTCGAGCGCGAGCTTCTCGGGGTCCGCCCCTGCGCTCGTATTGCAGAGCACCGCGGCGCCGGTGCGCTCCGGCCTGTGGATGCAGATACCGGCGAGGAACCCCGGCATCGCGCCGCCGTGGCCGGCGAAGACCCGGTCGCCGCGCCGGTAGAGCTCGAGCCCGAGCCCCCAACCGAGCGTCCAGGCCGCCTGATCGGCCATCGTGCGCGGACGCGCCATCTGGTCGAGCGTCTCGAGCGACAGGACTCCGTCGTGCCCGGTCGCGAGGAAGTCCGCCCAGCGGGCGAGGTCGTCGACCGTCGACCAGAGCCATCCCATCGCGGCGACGGGACCCTCCACGTCCGGGTCCGGCTCGACCGTGACGCGATCCGAGTACGGGTCGACGAAGTAGCCCGTCGCACTCGGCGCCTGCGGCTCGAAGCCGGTGCGGGTAAGCCCGAGCGGCTCGAGCACGCGTGCCCGGAGCGCCGGCACGTACTCGCCCTCGTTCCGGCGGGCGACGATCTCGCCGAGCAGTCCGAAGGCGAGATTCGAGTAGTGCCATGCCTCGCCGGGCCTGAGGACGCGCTCGGCATCCTCGAGGCCTCCCAGGAGCTCCTCGCGCGTCGGGGGCGTCATCGTCTCCCAGATCTCGCCCGGCGGCTCGCGCTGGAAGCCGCTCAGGTGCGTCAGCGCGTCGGCGACCGTCGGCCCGGGAGGCGCCTCGGGGAGGTGCGTTCTGAGCGGGTCGTCGAGCCCGAGCACCATCGCGTCGCGCAACTGGAGGATGCAGACCGCGGTGAACGTCTTCGTGATCGAGCCGATGCGATAGGCGTGCTCGGGTGTCGCGTCCTCACCGCGCTCGACGTTGGCCGACCCGAGCGCCGCACGCCAAAGGACGTCGCCGTCGCGGAAGACGGCTGCGCTGACGGAGGGAATCCGCTGCTCGGACTGAGCGGTTGCGACCAACCGCTCGAGCCGGTCGGCGAGACCCTCAGGCAGCGACACGTGCCCCGAGCGCCTGCGGTGCGAGCTCGATCGCGCGGTCGATCGCGTCGTCGTCGAGGTCGAGGTGCGTCACTGCCCGGACCACCGTCGGGTGAATCGTCGACGAGAGCCCCACGCCCGCCTCGC
>DASSBI010000199.1:0-17231 GCA_035698965.1 Gaiella sp.
CTGACGAAGCTGAGGGCCGGCAAGGGCGGTCGTCAGGCTGCCGACGGTCGGGCCCTGGTCGACCGATCGCATGGTGTCGCCCATGATCATCCGTACCTGCCCGAAAGACACATCGAGCTCCTCGGCGACGATCTGGGCGAGCGCCGTTCGGTTGCCTTGGCCGAGGTCCGTCTTGCCGGTGAAGCAGGTCACGCTGTTGTCGGCATGCACGGCAAGCCAGGAGCCGAGCGCCGAAGGATCGACCTCCGTCGGCCACGCGTGCGCCGTTCCGATCGCGCCGTTTGCCGAGTCCGGCCAGAGGGCGGTCGCGGGAAGACCCATAGCGATGATCAGCGCGCCGCCACCCTTCAGGAAGCCGGTTCGGGTGAATGTCTGTTGCTCGAACGACGTCATGCCAGCTCCTGACCGGCTCGGGACGTCACCTTGGCGGCACGCTTGATCGCGCGCACGATCGCGTTGTGCGTGGCACAGCGACACAGATGTGGATCCATCCACTTCTTGATCTCGGCATCGGTGGGCCGCGCATTTCGTTCCAGGAGCTCGGCGGCCATGATGATCATCCCGCTCTGGCAATAGCCACATTGCGGGACCTGTTCGTCGATCCACGCTTGCTGCAACGGATGCAGCGCCGGTGCCTTCGCCAGATGCTTCTGCTCCCTGTACAGGGCCGCTAGTCCCTCCAATGTGGTCACGCGCTTCCCCACAACACCCACGACTGGGGTCACGCAGGAACGGATCTCCTTGCCGTCCACGAGAACCGAGCAGGCTCCGCATTGCGAAAGACCGCAGCCGAACTTCGGGCCGCGGAGACGCAAATCGTCGCGCAGGACGTACAGCAAGGGAGTGTCGGGCGATGCCGTTATCGTGCGCCGCTTACCGTTGACCGTGAGCCTGATCGCCACCGCGCAGCCTCCTCGTTGTTGACCACCACCCAGGTCTACTCGCGCGCCGGTGGCCGCAGGGGTTGCGGGTGTGGCGATGCGCCCGAGGTCCAATGAGCACACGCGGACAGGGAGCACATCGATCCGGCAGAACGTCCTGTAGTGCCTTCATCTCGCCGCGACTACCTTCGAGATGTCCCGATACCGGGCGACCGGAATGGCGCTCGATCAATGAGGAGGCAGCCGATGGACAAGCGCGCGCGAGCGCAGCACGAGGCCGTGATCGCGACAACGCACCACGGTCACCAGCGGTTGCGCTGGTGCGCCGGCGTCGTAACGGCGACAGCCGCTGCCTGGCTTCTCGCCTCGTGGCTCGCAGCGTCGGCGACCGCCGGCATCACGAATGCCGCGACGGAGAACTCCGTCCGGAGTCCGGCGAAGACAACGAAGCTGGCCGTCTCGGCAGGCTCCCCGTCGGAGTTCAGATTCAAGCTCTCGAAGCTGAGAGTCCCCACTGGCGTCGTGACGTTCGTCGTCACGAACAAGGGGCACCTGCCCCACGACTTCAAGATCGCGGGCAAGAAGACCAAGCTGCTTCAGCCCGGCAAGCACCAGACCCTCAAGGTCACGTTCAAGAAGAAGGGCGCGTACCGGTTTCTCTGCACGGTCAGCGGCCACGCCGCAGCCGGCATGAAGGGCACGCTGCGAGTCAAGTAGCACACCATGGCCCCCGTGGCCGCAGTTCGATCCCGACAGCCGGTCGCGGACCCGAGAGCGGCCGGCTGGCCCGCTGCCGACCCTCAACGTGGAGTCGGGGCTCCGCGTTCCAGCGACCACGGCAAGCCGAACTGGGGCTCCATGAGCGTCGAGGTTCACCCCTCACCGCGCGGACGGCCTCGATCTCCCTTTGGTAGTCGGGATCGGCAGACGTGACCAGGACGGCTCGAGGGTGAGCTGGAAGCCTGTGGCCGCCCGGCACATGAGAGATGCGTCGAGAGGTACGGTGGCCATGTCAGCAGAGTTCGAGGAGGACGGGGAGTTGGGCGGGACGAGGCCGGACGGGCAAGCATCCCGGGGTCGGTCGGAATTGGTCGCGATCGCCGAGATCTTGCGTGATCCGGTCGTGGGTGTGCTGGATGGCACGATCCAGAGCTGGAACACGGGAGCGGAGCAGCTGTTCGGGTACTGCGCCGGCGAGATTGTCGGCAAGCCGGTCAGCGTTCTCTATCCACCCGAACGAGTGGGCGAGCTGGAGGAGATCCTCGCGCGGTTGCGCCGCGGCGAGGCGATCGAGGAGTTCGATACCGTCCGCCGCCGCAAGGACGGGAGCGACGTCCAGGTCGTGCTGAGCGTCTCGCCGGTGCCTGGCCCGTCCGGCGAGATGTTCGGCACAGCGATCGTGCACGACATCAGCGAGCGAAGGCGCCGGGAGGAGGTCCGGAGCTTGCTTGCCGAGGCGAGTCGCCTACTGGCGTTCAATCTCGACTGTCGAGAGACGCTCCGCAGAGTCGCCGATCTGACGCTGGAGAGCGTGGCCGATTGGTGTCTGGTCGAGACGGTGGACGCCGCCGGAGCGACTGCTCAGGTCGCGGTAACCCATCGTGATCCGGACAAAGTGCAGCTCGCCCGCGAGATCCTGCGTCTTTACCCGCCCGACGCCGAACACCCGAGCACCTCGCTGCGTGTTCGCTCCACAGGCAAGGCGGAGCTGATTCCCGAGGTTTCGGACGAGCTGCTGCAGCGCGTTGCTCATGGCGCTCATCACTTGGGAATGTTGCGCGAGCTTGGCCTGCGGTCGCTGGTCGTCGCTCCGTTGTCGACGCGCGACCGAGTGCTCGGGACGATCCTGCTCGCCACCGCGGAGTCAGGGCGGAGGTTCGGTCCGGACGATCTGGAGCTCGCCGAGGACCTAGGGAGGCGAGCGGCGCTTGCGATCGACAACGCTGCATTGCTCGAGTCGGAGCAGGAAGCCCGGCGCCGAGCCGAGGAGGTGGTCAGGCAGATCACCGGCCTCCAGGCGGTTACCGCGGCCCTGTCTCGAGCCGTGACACCGTCGGCGGTTGCCGAGGTGTTCGTCCGTGAAGGGGCCGCCGCTGTCGGGGCGAGCGGCGGGTTCATCCGACTTCTGGCACCCGACGAGCGGACGCTCAGGTTGGAAGCCACGGTCGGTTACTCGAAGCGATTCCGAGACGTGTACAGAGACGTGCCGGTCACCAGCACCCTCCCTGGAGCCGAAGTCTTTCGCACAGTGAGCGA
The DNA here is from genome assembly GCA_035698965.1 of Gaiella sp. Classification (GTDB taxonomy): domain Bacteria; phylum Actinomycetota; class Thermoleophilia; order Gaiellales; family Gaiellaceae; genus Gaiella. The sequence continues at coordinate 3,138 of DASSBI010000199.1, forward strand.
ACGCTACTTCGAGTCGGCGTCCGCCCCGGCAGGATCCGCAGAGTTCGCGCGCGAGCGTGCGGCGACAGGGCACGAAGCGACCGCGTTCCTCCCACTTCACACACACGGGCAGCCAATCGGCGTAATGGCACTGAGCTTCGCCCAACCTCGAATGTTCGAGGACGGCGATCGTGAGCTTCTGAGAACACTGGCGGAGCAGTGCACGCAGGCGCTCGAGCGGGCTCGGCTGTACGGGACAGAACGGGAGGCGCGGGCGGCGGCAGAGCGCGCCGTCCAGCACACGACGCGCCTTCAGGCGCTCGCAGCGGCGCTCGCCGAGGCGCTTACCCCCGCGCAGGTCGCGGAAGTCGCGGTGACACAGGGCATTGCGAGCGTCGACGCCGACGCCGGCGCCCTCTATCTCGTTACGGACGACGGGACGATGCTCGAGGTCATACTCGGGCTCGGCAGGGACAGATCGCTGATCGAGGACAAGTGGCGCCGTTTCTCAGCCGATCTGAAGCTGCCGAGTTCCGAGGCTCTGCAAAGGCTCGAGCCGGTGTTCGTAGAATCGGAGACGGACATGCGCGAGAGGTACCCGGCGACGCTCGAGTCGGGTTCCGGTCTTTCCGCGAGGGCCGGTGCTTACATCCCGCTCGTCGTGTTCGGGAGACCGGTGGGAGTCCTCTTTCTGGGCTTCAGTCGGCCCCGCAGTTTCTCGACGTCACAGCGATCCTTCATACTCGCGCTCGGACGCCAATGTGCTCAGGCGTTCAATCGGGCGCAGCTCTACGAGGCGGAACTCGAAGGGCGTAGCGGCCTGAGTCGTCTCGTCCAGCGGCTTCACGAAGGCGTTGTCAGCGTTGACCGCAGCGGCCGCGTCGAGTTCGCTAGCTCGAGAGCCAAGCAGATGCTCGGGTCGGCATCGCTCGAGGAAGGCCGCCGAGTGCCCGAAGCGTGGCTGGGCTTCCCACTTCGCAGTTTCGTCGCGGGCCTCTTCACCGCGGAAGAAAGCATTGTCGAGGCTCAGATCGTCAGCGACGACCGTGAACGCGTATTCGATGTGACAGGGATTCCGGGAGCTCGTTCGGATTCGGTGCTCATCGTGTTCAGCGACGTTTCAGGCCGTGAGCGGCGCTGGCGCGCCGAGCGTGAGTTCGTCGACAACGCCGCGCACGAGCTGCGGACACCATTGGCTGCGATCACGAGTGCGATAGAACGCCTCCAGGCCGGTGCGCGCGACGTGCCGGAGAAGCGCGACCGCTTCCTCGGCCATATCCAGCAAGAATCAACTCGTCTCAACCGACTCGCCTCGTCGCTGCTGGTGCTCGCGCGGGCCCAGACGCGGGAGGAAACGCCGCGCCAGGATGAGATCGCGCTGGCCGGATTGCTCGAGGAGGTGTTTGTCGGGCTCGAGCTCGACCACGGAGTCGAGCTCGAGATCGACTGCCCACCTGACCTGTGTGTCTGGTGTAACCGCGACCTGCTCGAACATGCGTTGACCAACCTCGCGAGCAACGCCGCGCGCCATACCGATAGCGGCCGGATCCGCGTCAGCGCCCGCCTCGACGACGACGAGTCACTGACGATCGAGCTCGAGGACACGGGTACCGGCATCAAGCCGGAGGAGCTCGATCGCTTGTTCGACCGTTTCTACCGCGGGCCAACCGAGGGAAAGCGCTCCGGCTTCGGACTGGGTCTACCGATCACGAAGGAGGCCGTGGACGCGCTGGGCGGTCGGATCGAAATCGACTCGGTCGCCGACGTAGGAACAATCGCCCGGATCGTGCTTCCCGCGGCTGGCCGGGTGCCAGCATGAACGAGCGCATCCTCGTCGTGGAGGACTCCGAGGCGATCCTGGATGCGGTCACCGACGCTCTCGCCGCGGAAGGGTTCGAGGTGCAAGGCGCGTCGGACGGCAGGGCCGGGCTCGAGGCCGCCCAGGCGGAGCCTTTCGACGTGGTGATTCTCGACCTGACGCTCCCCGGCCTTTCCGGCACCGAGATCTGTCGGCGGGTCCGGGCCGACAGCCCCGTGCCCATCATCATGCTCACCGCCCGGGACTCCGAGGCAGATCGTGTGCTCGGCCTCGAGATAGGGGCGGACGACTACATCACCAAGCCCTTCTCGGAGGTGGAGCTCGTCAGCCGCGTCCGCGCGATCCTGCGCCGACGCGAGCTCGACCGCCAGGGCGACACGACCGTACGCCGGATGGGCGGCCTGAGCGTCGACCGTGTCAAGCACGAGGTGTTCGCGGACGGGAAGCCCGTCGCGCTCACCCCCTCCGAGTACAACGTCCTTGCGCTGCTCGCCGAGGAGCCGGGCCGAGTCTTCTCGCGCCGCGAGATCATGCAGCACCTCTGGCAGAGCACCTATGTGGGAGACGAGCGGGCGTGCGACGCGCATGTATCGACCCTGCGTCGAAAGATCGAGCGCGACCCCTCTCACCCGGAGCGCATCGTCACCGTTCCCGCCTTCGGCTACAAGCTGGTCGCGGTCTAATCCGGCAGCTCGACGAGGTTGGCCGCCTCGTCACGCGCTGCACGGCGCCGTGTCAGCCGGCGCGGCGGCGTACCTGAGGCGACTGGCCGAGTGCCGCGTACGCGACGGCGTTCAGCGAGTCGTTCAGCACCCGCAGCTCGCGGCTCACCTGGACGAGGCCCTCGCTCGCCTCGAGGCGGGCGTCGATCCGCTCCAGCTGCTCGGCGATCCTGTCCAGGCGCTCGAGAAGCGCGTCGAGCTGGCGGTCGGGGACATCGTGGCGTTCCACGACTCCAATTCTATGGAGCGCGGCGCCGGGCAAGGGCGCGCCACGTGAGGATCCCGGCGAACGCGCCGACGGTGTCGATCGCGACGTCGAGCGGAGCGCCGTGGCGGCCCTCGACGAAGTGCTGGTGGATCTCGTCGGACGTCGCGTACAGCGCCGCAAGAGCCAGCGCGAGCCATGGCCTCCGCGTCGCGCGGAGGAGCAGCGCGCCGAGGATCGCGTACTCGGTCAGGTGCGCGAGCTTGCGGAGCAGGAGGTCCCAGCCGCCGAGCCCGCTCTGGAGGCTCGGCACGGCCGAGAAGGCGAAGATCACCGCCGCCCAGGCGATGACGGGCAGCCAAGCGCCGAGCCGCGAACGCGGTGTCGTCAGGGCGGGAACGGACACCGCGGCATGGTAGGCTCGCCGCGCCCGATGCTGAGTCCTGAGGGATTGCGCGAGCAGTACGCGACGGACGTCAACCTTCAGGCTCGTATCGCGCTGCACGAACGCTTCTCGGTACGGCAGGACTGGTCGGAGTGGCTGTGGCAGCGAGAGGCGCCGCGACCCCGCGCGCGCGTTCTCGATCTCGGCTGCGGCCCCGCAACGCTGTGGCGCTCCATGGCCGACCGGATCGATCCGACCTGGTCACTCACCCTCGTCGACTTCTCGCCGGGAATGATCGACGCGGCACAGAGAGAGCTTGGGGATCGCGCCGACTACGCTGTTGCCGACGCGGAAGAGCTGCCCTTCCCCGACGGTTCCTTCGACGCGGTGATCGCGAACCACATGCTTTACCACGTTCGGAACCGATCGCGAGCGTTCGCCGAGATCCGGCGTGTCCTCGTCAGCGGAGGGACGCTGCATGCCTCGACGATCGGCCGCGGCTACCTCGCTGAGCTGGTTGCGCTCGCCCCGTTCCTGAACGCGGGACGGTATGCCGAGACCTTCGGACTGGAGACGGGCCCGGGTCAGCTCCGGTTGTTCTTCAATGACGTGAGCGCCGAACGCTTCGACGACGGCTTGGCCGTGACGCACCCTGAGCCGCTGCTTGCCTACATACGGTCGAGCGAAGCGTACAACGGCGAGGATCTCACGGACGCGAGGGCGACCGTGGAAGAGGGGATCGCTCGTGACGGGTCGTTCTTCGTCTCGAAGCCACTCGGCGTGGTTAGCGGTCGCAGGGCCTAGCCCGTACGGACGGGGCCAATCAAGGATTCCGGTGTACCGCGCTCACGCAGTAGGCGTGCTTCCTCGGCGTCTCGCGTCTTCTCACGTCCGCCGCTCGTCGGCATGGCGCGTACGACACGGGCGACCCATGCCTGTGACTGACGTCGGTTGTCACGCAGCGTACGCATCGGAACTCGGCTCCTTGGTGGAGGTGGACTGATGGTAGCTCTCCCTTCAGGATTCGCTCGAAGGTGAAGGCTGTACCAGGGACCTGACGGTCTTCTCGATCTGCCATGCCTCCGGGAGGATCGCTCCTTCGTCGACCCCACGAGCCATGACTCCGAGCCAACGAAGTAGCTCGGACAGACCGTGTCGTTGCGCAAGCTCCTCTGTCTTCTTGTCGTCCAGCATCCCTGATCCGATGAGATAGAGGCATTGTTCGAAGACGTCGCTCACCGGCGCTCCGGCAAGCTCTTCCATGCGTACGACGAGCACACCCTCGGGTGACTGAACGAGCGCCACTCGCCCGGACGGCAACCTCAACTCTTCGAACCCGCCCGGATCGGGTCTCAACACCGAGTCGGGTGCCTCGAGCACGATGTCTCGACCTGCGAGAGTCCAAAAGCGCCCGTCCTTCCGGAAGCCGAGATCTGCCATCACTCGTTCGGCTACGGGTGTGTGGGGCATGATCACGTCGATGTCGGCGGTGAGATAGCGGCTTGGCACCCACGACGCCAAGGCGAGGCCGCCGACCACGACGGGCTTGAGCCCAAGGGGCTGAACAGCCTCCTGGACGATCGACGCAACCTCCAGCATCTGCGCCGTCCGATCCTCGATGTCGGCCGATCGAGCCAGCTCCCGGCGGAGTGCTCCCAGGTCAGGTTGAGCGGAAGCGTTCACGCCCAGGAGTCTGACGCGTGCGTCAACCTGAGCACATCATCCTGTGGGGCCGTAGTGAACGTCGGCTGGTAGGCTCGCCGCCACACACGAGGAGCGCGGTGAGGGAACTCCGGTGCGAATCCGGGACGGTCCCGCCGCTGTGAGGGGAGACGCTCTCCCGCCACCACGCCACTGGCCACGAGGCCGGGAAGGCGGCGGGGGAGGGGGCCCCGAGTCAGAAGACCTGCCGCTCTCCCGACGCCTCGACGCCCTCGCGGAAGGGAGAAGGAGATGCACACATGGCACGTCGTTTCGCCCTCGTGGCGTTCCTGACCGGCTTCGCGCTCGCGGTCGCGCTCGTCTCGAGCGCGCTCGCCTCGCCGAGCCGGAGCGCCGCCACGCCGTTCCCGGCCACGATCACCGTCTCGAACGGGCAGGTGACGATCCAGAAGCGGCCGTCCCGCATCGTCTCGCTCTCTGCGACGGCCACCGAGACCCTGTTCGCGATCGGCGCGGGCAAGCAGGTGATCGCGGTCGACAACCAGTCGGACTACCCGAAGACGGCGCCGCGCACGACCCTCTCGGGCTTCACGCCGAACGTCGAGGCGATCGCGGGCTACCGGCCCGACCTCGTCGTGATCTCGTACGACCCGAAGGGCCTGTCGGAGGCGCTCGGCAAGCTCGGCATCCCCGTCGTCCACCAGGACGCCGCGGCGACCCTGCCCGGCGCGTATCAGCAGATCCGCCAGCTCGGGAAGATCACGGGTCACGCCGCCGAGGCCAACGCCCTGGCGGCCGGCATGAAGCGGAGGATCACCGCGATCGTGGCGAAGGCGCGCACGAAGGCGGCGGGCGTGACCGTGTACCACGAGCTCGACCCGACGCTCTACACGCTCACGTCGAACACGTTCGTCGGCCGCGTCTACGCGATGTTCGGCCTCCGAAACATCGCCGACGCGGTGAAAGGCGGCACCGAGTACCCGCAGATCTCCGCCGAGTACCTGATCTCGGCGAACCCCGGCCTGATCGTGCTCGCCGACACGGTGTGCTGTGCGCAGAACGCGCGCACGGTCGCCGCTCGGCCGGGCTGGTCGAGGATCGCGGCGGTCCGCACGGGATCGGTCGTCCGCCTCGACGACTCGATCGCGTCACGCTGGGGGCCGAGGCTCGTCAACCTCGTCCGCGCGGTCGGCACGGCGCTCGGGCGGCTCGGACGGCAATAGCGTGGAGGCAGCCGCCGCTCCGGCGCGGGCGATCCGCGTTCGCGGGGTGACGCCCGGCTGGGCGGTCGCCGCGCTCGCGTTCCTCGCGCTCGCGCTGGTCGTCGGCGTGGTCGCCGGCCCCGTCCACCTCGGGGTCGGCGACGTGCTGCGGTCGCTGGGCGAGAAGCTCGGCATCCCGGGAGTCACGTCACCCCTCACCGCGACGCAGGAGTCGATCGTCTGGGACCTGCGGGTGCCTCGCGTGCTGCTCGCGGGCCTCGTGGGCGGGATGCTCGCGATCGCGGGCGCGACGTACCAGGGCGTGTTCCACAATCCGCTCGCCGACCCGTACCTCCTCGGCGTCGCTGCCGGCGCGGGCCTCGGAGCGACACTCGCGATCGCGTACCTGCCCGACGCGCTCGCGGGGCGGCAGGTGCTCCCGATCGCCGCGTTCGCCGGCGCCTCCGTCGCGGTCGTGCTCGCCTACGCGATCGGCCGCTCGGCCGGCCGCGCGCGCGACGCGGCGACGCTCGTCCTTGCGGGAGTGACCGTCGCGAGCTTCTTCACGGCGCTGCAGACGTTCGTCCAGCAGCAGAACGCGGACACGCTGCAGGAGGTCACGTCCTGGATCCTCGGGAGCCTGCCCAACACCGGCTGGAGCGACGTCGCCGCCCTCGCGCCGTACGTCCTCGTCGCGACGGCGGTGATCGTCGCGATGCGCCGCGTCGTCGACGTCCTGAGCCTCGGCGACCTCGAGGCGGCCAGCCTCGGAGTGGACGTGCGGCGCACGCGGCTCACGCTCGTGGTCGCCGCGACGGTGGGTACGGCGGCGGCCGTAGCGGTGTGCGGGCTGATCGCGTTCGTCGGGATCATCGTCCCGCACGCGATCCGACTCGTCGCCGGCACGTCCTACCGCGGTCTCCTGCCGCTGTCGTTCGTCGTCGGGGCGGGGTTCCTCATCCTGGCCGACGTCGTCGCGCGCACCGCGCTCGCGCCCGCGGAGGTTCCGATCGGCGTAATCACGGCGCTGTTTGGTGCACCGTTCTTCGCGTTCGTCCTCCGCACGCGTGGAGGTCGGGCGTGACGGCGATCGGGCTCGCCGGGGTGACGGTGGAGCTCGGCGGCCGCGCGGTCGTCGACGAGGTTTCGGCCTCCGTCGAGCGCGGCGAGTGGGTCGCCCTGATCGGGCCGAACGGCGCCGGCAAGACGACCCTTCTCCGCGCGATCGCCGGCCTGCTGCCGCACGACGGGCGCGTGTCGCTTCTCGGCCGGGACGCGGCGACGCTCGATCGGCGCGAGAAGGCGCGGCTCCTCGCGGTCGTCCCGCAGACGCCGGAGACGCCGCCGTGGCTCACCGTTGCGGAGTACGTGCTGATGGGACGGACGCCGCATCTCGGGCCGCTCGCGCGCGAGGGCGCTGCGGATCGCGATGCCGCCTGGCACGCGCTCGAGCGTCTCGAGCTCGAGGAGCTCGCGGAGCGGCAGCTCGGGACACTCTCCGGCGGCGAGCGCCAGCGCGCCGTCGTCGCGCGCGCCCTTGCCCAGGAGGCGTCGATCGTCCTGCTCGACGAGCCGACCGCCGCGCTCGACATCGGGCACCAGCAGCAGGCGCTCGAGCTGCTCGACGGGCTGCGCGAGCGCCAGGGGCTGACGCTCGTGGCGGCGATGCACGACCTGACGCTCGCCGCGCAGTACGCCGACCGGGTGCTCCTCCTCTCTCGGGGCCACATCGTCGCCGACGGCACGCCCGGCGAGGTGCTCACCGAGGCCGCGCTCGGTGAGCACTACGGCGCCACCGTCCGCGTCGTGACGGTCGACGAGCGCCTGGCAGTTCTCCCTACGAGGGGGTAGACGCCGCCGCGCGACAGCGCTTGGGTTGGATCACCAAACGAAGGAGGTTCCGCCATGCGCCGTCCCGCCGCCGCCGCCGCGTTCGTCGTCTCCGCACTCGCCCTTGCCGCGCCCGGAGCCGCGAGCGCGGGCTCGGTTCACCTAGAGCAGTTCGTCTCGACGGGAGGCACGGTGCAGGTGAGCGTCGTCGTCCGCAAGGCCGCATCGTTCTCGGTCCTGCTGCGCACGCGGACGGTGGGCCGGACGCAGCTCTTCCTGATCGGCAAGCGTGCTCCGAAGGGAGGTCCGCTGCTGGACACGGCTACGACCCACTGCGACGGAGCGGCGGGCTCGTACTACTGCAAGGGCTCGTTCGAGCCGCTACCGGCGGGCACGTACACCTTCCGCGTCGTGCGCCCCTCTGGCTTCGGTACTCACATCGAGCTCACGGTGCGCTGGTAACGGCGGCCCGTTCCCACTCGAGGCGGCGGGCGAACGGCCTGTAGCCGAGCCTCTGGTTCACGGCGAGCATCGGCGCGTTCGTCTCGTCGTTGTCGGTGAGAGCGATCGTCGCGCCGAGCTCGGCGGCACGGCGGAGGCTGTGCGACTTGAGGAGGACGGCCAAACCCCTGCCGCGATACTGCCGGCGGACACCGCAGAGGTTGCTCTGCGCGCGGCCGCTCGGCCGGTCGATGCGGATCAGCGTCATGCCGACGACTCGCCCGTCGACCAGCGCGACCAGGCTGGCGTCGTCGTCGATCAACGGGCCCCTCCAGAACTCGGCCTTCCACTCCTCGAGCTCGATCGCGTCGTAGTCCTCGTTCGGAATGTCGCGAGAGACCTCCAGATCCAGCGCATGGATGGGCGCCGGGTCATCCAGCGTCGCCAACGGGACGAGCTCGACGCCGGCCGGAATGGGGCGCGGCTCCACGGTGCGCGGATCGACTCCCGACACGGTCGACGCCGCCAGCTCGGTGAAGCCGCGGCGCGACGCGAGCGCACGGGCTCCCGGCTCGTCCAGCGACCGTGCGCGCGTGGTGCGCACCGCAAGCCGGCCGAGGTGCGCGTCGGCCGCCTCGGCCAACGTGGTGCCGATCCCCTGCCCGCGGCGCGATGGGTCGACGGTGATCGAGAGGATCCCCGCGTCCGGATCGGACTGCCACCAGGATCGAGCGGCGGTCGCCCAGCCGAGCAGCTCGCCGTCGTGCTCCCAGGCGAACAGGGCCGGCTCGGCCCGTGCGGGAACGCCGGCGATCCAGTGGCGCATGCCTTCCTCGGTGACGATCGACTCGGGCCAGGCGCGCTGGCGCATCGAGGCAGCGCGCGGGATGTCGTCGAGCGTGCCCTCCCGAAGCATCCGGCCACCGTAGCTACGGGTTTCTCCGGATGGGCCCAGCGTTGATCTGCATAGGATGGACAACTCATCGATCATCGATTCCCGAAGGAGCGGAACATGAGCGAGATGCGCGGGACGGACCTCGTCGTCGAGTACCTGATCCGCGAAAAGGTGCCGTACCTCTTCGGTTACGCGGGTCACGGCGCGGTCGGTCTCCTCGACGGCGTGTTCGACCGGCAGGACGAGATCAAGGTCGTCTTCCCCCGGATCGAGACCGGCGCGGCGTACATGGCCGACGCGTACTACCGCGTCAGCCACGAGGTGATTCCCGTCTACACATCCACCGGCCCGGGACCGATGCTGCTCACCGCGGCTGTCGCGAACGCGTTCTACGACTCGTCGGCGCTGATCGCGATCACCGGGCAGGTCGCCACGACGCAGTACGACTCGGGGGCGCTCCAGGAGGAGTACCGCTACTTCCAGGCCGACTTCCCGAGCGTCGCGAAGGTGATCACGAAGCGAAGCTTCCAGGCCCACTCCGTGGCGGATCTCGGCAAGTTCCTCCCGAAGGCGTTCAAGCTCGCGCGCGAGGGCCGGCCCGGGCCGGTCCACCTGGACGTGCCCTACGACCTGTGGGTGACGAAGGCGGACGTGGAGGTGCCCGACCCCGCGGAGCATTCGTTGCAGCTCAACTGGCGGACGCCGGGCTCGCCCGAAGCGGTCGCGAAGGCGCTCGAGCTCCTTCTCTCGGCCCGACGCCCGCTGATCCTCGCCGGCGGCGGCGTCATCTGCTCGGAGGCGAGCGCGCAGCTCGCGGCGTTCGCCGAGCACGTCAACATCCCCGTCTACACGTCCTTCATGGGCAAAGGTGCCCTCTCGGCCCGGCATCCGCTCCATCTGGGGATCGCAGGCTGCTGGGGCGAGTATCCGGCGCAGGAGGCGGCGCGGAACGCAGACGTGATCCTCGCTCTCGGGTGCCGCTTCTCGGACATCCACAGCTCGTCCTGGCTGCCCGGCTACACCTACAACATCCCGCCGACGAAGCTGATCCACATCGACATCGACCCGCAGGAGATCGGCCGGAACTACCCGACCGAGCTCGGCATCGTCGGCGACGTCCGCGAGGTGCTCAAGCAGCTCCTCGCGATCGCCGAGCAGAAGGGGCCGAAGCGCGATCGCTCTCCGTGGCACGACCAGGTCGAGGGATACAAGGAGGAGTGGTCGAACTTCATCGAGCAGGAGAAGGCCTCCGACGCCGTCCCGATCGACCCACGCCGCGCGATCAAGGAGCTCCGTGCGGCCGCCCCGGACGACACTCTGATGATCACGGACACCGGCAACCACCAGACGTGGGTCGAGCAGTACTGGGACGTCTACGGCCCGCAGACCATCTTCACGCCCGGCGGCTTCGCGGGCATGGGCTTCGGCACCTACGGGGTGCTCGGCCTCAAGCTGGCGCGACCGGAGCAGCCGGCGGTCTGCGTCACGAGCGACGGCAGCTTCATGATGTTCCCCGGTGCCGTCGCGACGGCCACCGAGTACGGGATCCCCGCCGTCTGGGTGATCCTCAACAACTACACGATCGGCGTCATCCGAGACCTCCAGCGGTTCTACATGGACGGGCGGGAGATCGGGACGAGCTTCGTCAAGCAGTCGACGGGCGAGTTCTGGAATCCCGACTTCGCGAAGATGGCCGAGGCGATGGGAGCCGGAGGCATCTCGGTGGAGGACCCAGCCGACCTCGGCTCGGCGTTCGAGACCGCGCTCGCGGCCGGGACGCCGTACGTGATCGACGTGAAGGTGAACCGCGACACGGCCGTGCCGCTCATCGGGACATGGCACTTCGCGCCGATCCCGCAGGCCGAGCCGACGTTCGGGAAGCCGCTCGTCCTCTCGTGACCCTGTATCCGTTCACGGCGATCGTCGACCAGGAGCGCCTCGTGGAGGCGCTCCTGGTCAACGCCGTCAATCCGGCCGTGGGCGGCGTGCTGATCGAAGGCCCGAGCGGCACGGGCAAGTCCACGGCCGTCCGCGGGCTCGCGGAGCTCCTGCCGGAGATCGAGGTCGTCGCCGACTGCCCGTTCTCCTGCGACCCCGCCGACCCGTGCCCCGCGTGCCGGGAGCGGGTCGCGCAAGGAGAGCGGCTCGGCTCGCACCGTCGCCGCGTGCGCGTCGTCGACCTCCCGCTCAACGCCACCGAGGACCGCGTTGCGGGCTCGGTCGACATCGCCCGCGCGCTGCGTGAGGGCGTGATGGCGCTCGAGCCCGGCCTTCTGGCGGAGGCGAACCGCGGGATCCTCTACGTCGACGAGATCAACCTCCTCGACGACCATCTCTGCGACGTGCTCCTCGACGCGGCCGCACTCGGCGTCAACGTCGTCGAGCGCGAGGGCGTCTCCGTCTCGCACCCGGCCCGGTTCCTCCTCGTCGGCACGATGAACCCGGAGGAGGGCGACCTGCGGCCGCAGCTCGCCGACCGGATCGGGCTCCGGGTCGTCGTCGAGGCGCTGCAGGACATCTCGCGGCGCGCCGAGGTTATCCGCCGTCGCGAGGCGTTCACCGCCGATCCTTCCGGCTTTGCGGTCGGATGGGCGGACGCGCAGGAACGGCTGGCCGAGAGGATCGCGGCCGCGCGAGAGCGGATGGGGACCGTCTCTGTCGCGCCGGGGCTCTACCGTGCGATCGCGCGTCTCGTGACGGGCTCGAGCGTGTCGAGCCACCGCGCAGACGTCACGATCCTCCAGTGCGCGAAGGCGCTCGCGGCCCTCGCCGGACGTACCGACGTCGAGCCGGACGACCTGCTCGCGGCGGCGGGCCTCGCCCTCGGTCACCGGGTGGCGGTCGACCCGTTCGAGCCGTCCACGGGGATCGACGAGCGGCTCCTCCGGCGCGTCCTCGACGACGCGCTCGAGGCGGAGTCGACGCAAAAAAAAACGCCGGTCCCGGCGAGGCCGGGCTCGATGCCCCGCTAGAGGAGCTCGAGGCGAGGCCCGGCATCGTCGAGCTGGACGTCGATACGGCCCAGGTCCTCGACGCGCCGTCGCCACCCGATCGCCTCGAGCGCGGCGCGATCGGCCGCCGCGACCGCTCGCTCGTTGCGCTCCGCCGCGGCAAGTACTCCCGCCCCCGGATCGCGGGTCGCCGTGACCGCGACGTCGCCTTCGACGCCACCGTCCGCGCCGCCGCGGCGCGGGCCGGTCGCCGGGCACAGGCGTTCACCGTCGACGAGGAGGACGTGCGTCGCAAGGTGCGCGAGCACCGTGTTCCCCTCGAGGTCTGCTTCGTCGTCGACAACTCGTACTCGCTCCACGCCGACCGCCTCGTCGAGTACGTGAAAGGGCTCGTCTTCCGGCTGCTCGAGGACGCCGCCGCCCGCGGAGACCGCGTGTCGCTGGTCGCGTTCAAGAGCGGCGTCCCCGAGGCCGCCCTCGCGCTGCGGCCGACGCGCAGCCTGGCGCGCGCCGCCGAGTGCCTCCAGCGCATCCCGCTGAGCGGGCGCACGCCGCTCGCGGCCGCGCTCGAGCTGGCGGGCCGCGTGGTGCGGCAGGAGCTACACAAGCGCCCGAATGCGCGTCCGCTCGTCGTCTGCGTGACCGACGGGCTCCCGAACGTCCCTCTCCATCGTGGGCACGACCCGCTCGCCGACGTGCTCGCCCAGGCTCGGCTCCTGCGCCGCGCCCGCATCGGCTGCGTCGTCGTCGACGCGGTACCGCCCGATCGGGAATCGGAAAGCTGCGGACCTGCGCTCGCGGCGGCTGCGGGCGGCGTGCACCTGCCGATCGCCGACGTCACCCCGGCAGGATTCGTCGACGTCGTCACGCGGGTCGCGTAGTGCGCGCGCTGACGCGAGAGCAGGCCGCGGCGCTCGAAGCGCTCGTCGACCCGCGCCTGGACGCTGCTGCCCTCGCAGAGGCTCTCCCAGCTCCGCTCGTCGAGTCGCTCGAAGAGAGCGGGCTCCTCGTAGGCCCGCGACGCGACGAGGCGCGCCGAACGCTCGAGCGGCGCTCGGCGGAACGCACGATCGAATGGGGGGCGCACACGACGACCCAGGGCGACGTCCTCGCCGCGTTCGCCGAGCATTGCCGCGACGAGCTCGCGGACGTCGAGGTCGTCGAGGTCGGCCCGACGTTCCTCGAGGTCCGCTGGCGCTCCGAGACGAGCCGCTTCGAGCTCCGCAACGGCTTTCTCGGCATCGATCGGCTGGCGAGCGACGGGCCGACGATGCTTCTCGGCGAGATCGGGCCGGATCTCCGGGCTCTGGTCGACGTGTTCCTCGACCGCCCGGAGCTGCGCGCAAAGCTCGCGGTCTGCGACCTCGAGCTGCTGGAGCGCCTCGGCACCGTGCGCTCGAGCGCGTTCGTCTACTTCGAGTGGTTCCTGCGCGACGCGTACGGCGTCAAGCTCCTGCCGGCGCCGGCGTTCACGCAGGGACTGATCGACCGCGGCGTGATCTCCCTCGGCATGGGCTGATCCGGGCGGGTCGTGCCCGGATATGGCCGATTCGGCGGCGGAGGGCCGCGGCTAGCATCGACGCGTGACCGTCACCCCGCACGAGGAGCTCCTCGCCGGCCTCAATCCGGCCCAGCGCGAGGCGGTGCTCCACGTCGACGGGCCGCTTCTGGTCGTCGCCGGCGCGGGGTCTGGCAAGACCCGCGTCCTCACGCATCGAGTCGCCCACCTGATCCGCGCGCACGGCGTGAAGCCGAACGAGATCCTCGCCATCACCTTCACCAACAAGGCCGCGACCGAGATGCGGGAGCGACTCGAGCGGATTCTCGGCCGTACGGCCCGCGCGATCTGGATCCTCACCTTTCACGCCGCCTGCGGGCGGATCCTCCGCCGCGAGGCCGAGCGGCTCGGCTACCGCTCGTCGTTCACGATCTACGACCAGGCCGACCAGGTGCGGGTCGTCAAGGCATGCCTCGAGGAGCTCGGCAAGGACCCGAAGCGCTTC
>DASSBI010000200.1:0-2077 GCA_035698965.1 Gaiella sp.
CGCGATGTGCGCGTACGACGACCAGACCTTCTGGCCGTCGAGCACGAAGCGATCGCCGTCGAGCCGAGCGGAGGTGCGAACGCCGGCGAGATCGGAGCCCGCGCCCGGCTCGGAGAAGCCCTGGCACCAGATCTCGTCCGCCGCGAGGAGCGGCTGCAGGTAGCGGGCCTTCTGCGCCTCGGTGCCGCGGGTGATGATCGTCGGCCCGGCCATCCCGAGGCCGATCACGCCGATGTGCGGGGGGCCTTCGGCGCGCGCCTCCTCCTCGAGGTAGATCGCCTGGAAGCGGGGCGAGAGGCCGCGCCCGCCGTACTCCTCCGGCCACGAGATGCCGATCCAGCCGCCGTCGTACAACGCCCGGCTCCACGCACGCACCTCCGGGCCGTCGAAGCGCGCCTCGCCGCCACGGTGGCCGCGGAGCTCGTCCGGCAGGTTGGCGTCGAGCCACGAGCGCACCTCCTCGCGGAAGCGCGCCTCCTCGGGCGTGTCGCGGAACTCCACGAGTGCGATGCTAAAGCCTCCGTACCGCGCTTTCACGCGGAGACGCGTAACCACGCCGCAACATGACCCCCAGGGTCGCGGTCTACCATCGGGCGACGGGCGCGCCGCCCGCCGGCCGCTCGCATCCGACGTCGACACGAGGAGTCCCAATGTCCGCACCGGAAAGCGAGCCGGTCGTCCCGGCGGCCACCCCGGCGCCAGAGAGCCCGCCCGATCGCGACCTCGACGCGCCTCGCGCGCTCCTCGAGGAGGCACTCGTCGAGGTGAAGCGCGTCATCGCCGGGCAGGACGAGATGCTCGAGCGCGTGCTCGTCTGTCTCGTCGCGGGCGGCCACCTCCTGATCGAGGGCGTTCCCGGCCTCGCGAAGACGCTGACCATCAAGACGACGGCAGCAGTCCTCGGCGGCTCGTTCCGGCGGATCCAGTTCACGCCCGACCTCGTCCCGTCCGACCTCGTCGGGACGCGCGTCTATCGCCCCGACCAGGGCACGTTCGAGACCGACTTGGGCCCGGTCTTCTGCAACTTCCTCCTCGCCGACGAGATCAACCGCGCGCCCGCAAAGGTGCAGTCCGCGCTGCTCGAGGTGATGCAGGAGCACCAGGTCACGATCGGTCACGACACACACGTCGTGCCGGCGCCGTTCCTCGTGATGGCGACGCAGAACCCGATCGAGTCGGAGGGTACGTACCCGCTCCCCGAGGCGCAGGTCGACCGGTTCATGCTCAAGGTGCTCGTCGGCTACCCGGAGCGCGACGAGGAGCTCACCGTCGTCCATCGCTCGCTCGAGGACCCCGTCGAGGTGAAGCAGATCCTGCCGCTCGCGGAGCTCACCGAGCTGCAGCGGAAGGTAAAGGACGTGTACGTCGACCCCGGCCTCGTGAGCTACGCGGTCAGCCTCGCGGCTGCGACCCGCGAGCCGGCGTCGTTCGGGCTCGAGGGGATCTCGGAGCTCGTCGCGTACGGCGCGAGCCCCCGCGGCCCCATCGCGCTCGTCCAGAGCGCCCGCGCGCTCGCGCTCGTCCACGGCCGCGACTACGTGATCCCCTCCGATCTCCGCTCGCTCGTGAAGGACGCCTTCCGGCATCGCCTCGTCCTGACCTACCAGGCGCTCGCGGAGGAACGCAGCGCGGACGACGTGCTCGACGCCGTGATCGCGGCGGTCCCGCAGCCGCGGCTCGAGCTCGGGAGACCCGCCGCCGCGTGATCCGGGTCCTCAAGGCACTCGGCGCCGAGCCGACTCCCGACCGTCCTGGCCCGGGACCGGTCTCCGAGGGCCTGCTGAAGGCGCTCGAGCTGACCGTTGCCCGCCGCGTCGACGGGCTGCTTGCCGGCGACCACCGTTCGGCGCTCCTCGGTCGCGGGACCGAGCTGGCGCAGGTGCGGCCGTACGTTCCGGGTGACGACGTCCGGCTGATCGACTGGAACGTCACGGCCCGCACCACCGAGCCGCACGTCCGCGTCCACCTGGCGGAGCGCGTCCTCGTCACCTGGATCGTGCTCGACCTGTCGCCGTCGATGACGTTCGGCACGGCGACCCGGCGCAAGGCCGACGTCGCGCTCGGCGTGACCCTCGCG
>DASSBI010000201.1:0-5369 GCA_035698965.1 Gaiella sp.
CACGTCGCCGCCGCCGGTGAGGATCCCGATCCGCATCGTGCCGAGGTGATACCGGAAGCGGCCGGTTGTTGCGATGCCGAAGGTGGGGCTCGAACCCACACGCCCTCGCGGGCAACGGATTTTGAGTCCGCCGCGTCTACCAGTTCCGCCACTTCGGCTCGCGGGACGAATCGTAGAGACGTCGCCGACGGACCCTGCGAAGCGCCGGATCGGCCGTGACACACGCAGGCCGTGACTTCTCTAGACTCCCGCCACGCAACGCTGCCTGGCCCATGCCGGGCGCAGGTCCCCCACGAAGGAGGAGGAGCTTGAAGCTCAAGAACAAAGGGGTACTCCTCGCCGGTCTCTTCGTCGTCGCCGCTGCGTTCATCGCGGCCGGCTGCGGTGGGGACAGCGGCGGTGGCGCCCCGGAGGCTCTGCCGTCGTCCGCCTGTACCGGGATCGAGTACGAGGGCGATGGCGACCCCGATTACATCGTCGCGTCCGACATGCCGCTCCAGGGCTCGTCGCGGACGCAGACCGAGCAGATCGTCGCGGCGATCCGCTACCAGCTCGAGCAGCAGGACTGGAAGGCCGGGGACTACAAGATCGGGTTCCAGTCGTGCGACGACGCGACCGCGCAGGCCGGCAAGTGGGACTCGGGCAAGTGTTCCTCGAATGCGAACGCCTACGCGGCCAACGACAAGCTGCTCGGTGTCATCGGGACCTTCAACTCCGGATGTGCGGCAATCATCATCCCGGTGCTGAACCAGGCCCCCGACGGCGGCATCGCGATGATCTCGCCGGCGAACACCTACCCGTGCCTGACGGTGAACCTGCCGGGCGGCTGTGACTCGACCGAGCCCGACAAGTACTACCCGTCGGGGACGCGCAACTACGCCCGCGACGTGGCGCACGACGCGTACCAGGGCGCGGCGCTCGCCGAGTTCATGCAGTCGGAGGGCATCAAGAGCGTCTACATCCTGAACGACAAGGAGGCGTACGGCCTCGGCGTCGCGACGACGGTCCGCAACGCGTCCGAGTCGCTCGGGATCAAGGTCGCGGGCTTCGAGGCCTGGGACCCGAAGGCGACCAGCTACACGTCGCAGTTCCAGAAGATCAAGTCGACCGGGGCCGACGCGGTCTTCCTCGGCGGCCTGATCGACGAGAACGGCGCCCAGGTGATCAAGGACAAGGTCGCCGTGCTCGGCCCGAACGACGGTGATGTAGCGCTGCTCGCACCCGACGGGTTCACGACCCAGGCGACGATCGACGAGGCCGGCCCGGCGTCGGCAGGCATGTTCATGTCGGTCGCCGGTGTGCCGATCGACCAGTTCAAGGGCGCAGCCCTCGACTTCATCGACGGCCTCCAGTCGGGGCCGCTGCAGGGCAAGCCGATCGACCCGTACGCGATCTACGGCGGCCAGGCCGCGCAGATCCTGCTCGACGCGATCGGCAACTCGGACGGCACACGCGCCGACGTGATCAAGAAGATGTTCGAGACGAGCGTGACGGACGGCCTGCTCGGCACGTTCAAGATCGACGAGAACGGCGACCCCGAGGAGGCCTCGGGCGCCGTCGTCGGCTTCACCGTGTACGTGGCGACCGACGAGCTGACGACCAAGACGACGATCTCGCCGAAGCCGGAGACGGTGGCGGCGGCGGGCGGCAAGTAGCCGGTCGAACCGGAAGTCACGGGGCGGGAGGGCCGTTTGCCCTCCCGCCCCGTTCGCTCTAGAGTCCCGCGATCCGATGAAGGACACGCTCAACCGGGTTCTCCGACGACTGCGCAATCCGCGTGTCGTCAACGGCATCGGCCTCGGGCTCGTGGCCGTCGTCGGCCTCTGGCTCGTGGTCAACTTCGTCAAAGGCCCGGCGGAGTTCGTCAACGTCGCGCTCGACGGCCTCACGCGCGGCTCGATCTACGGGGTCGTCGCGCTCGGCTACACGCTCGTGTACGGCATCCTGCAGCTGATCAACTTTGCCCACGGCGACGTGTTCTCGCTCTCCGGCCTCGTCGCGAGCACCGTCCTGCTCTCCGTCCTCGGCCTGACCGGCAGCTCGAGCAACCTCGCGGTCGTCGGCGGGATCATCGTGACGCTTGCCATCACCGTGCCGCTGTTCGCCGTCGTCAACGCGACGATCGAGCGAGTCGCCTACCGCCCGCTCCGTCACGCGTCCCGGCTGACGCCGCTGATCACCGCCGTCGGAATGTCGTTCATCGTGTCGAACGTCTCGCTCGCGCTGTACGGGGTCGACTACGAGAGCGGCTCCGAGCTGATCCCGCAGGGGGCGGCGTTCACGATCGGCGACATCCGGGTCACATGGAAGCTGATCGTCGCGCTGGCGATCATCGTGCCCGCGCTGATTGCGCTCAGCTGGTTCGTCGGCTACACCAGGCAGGGCAAGGCGATGCGGGCCGTCTCGCAGGACACAGAGGCGTCGGCGATGATGGGCATCAACGTCAACCGGACGATCTCGATAACATTTGTCATCGCGGGTGCGCTCGCGGCCGTCGCCGGCCTCGTGTTCCTGCTCGAGTACAACATCCGCTTCGACACGGGCTTCGAGCTCGGCCTGATCGCTTTCACAGCGGCGGTGCTCGGCGGCATCGGCAATCTTCCCGGCGCCGTTCTCGGGGCGCTCGTGATCGGCTTCGTCCAGTCGTTCAACGAGGGCCTCACCTGGTTCGCGCCGGGTGGGGACTGGACGCGGTCGATCGTCTTCGGAATCCTGATCGCGGTGCTCGTGTTCCGGCCGGAAGGCTTGCTCGGCGAACAGACCCCCGAGGGGGCCTGACGTGTCGAGCATCGCGACCCGCGCGAAGGGCCTCCGATCGAACACGAACTCCTGGCTCGTCCCCGTGGTGATCGTCCTCGGGCTCGCGTACCCGTTCCTCGAGGAGCCTCTCTCCGAGCTGCCGCTGATCGGCGACTTCGTCCCGTCCACGGGGACGTTCGTCGTGATGATCGCGTTCACGATGATGGCCGTCGGGCTCAACATCGTCGTCGGCTACTGCGGCCTGCTCGACCTCGGCTACGTGGCCTTCTACGCCGTCGGCGCGTACACGGCCGGCTGGCTCGCGTCGCAGCACTTCGAGCAGGTCACGATCCATTTCGGCTCGTCGGTCGACAACGATCAGGTCGGCATCCACGTCACGATGTGGGTGGTGCTGATCGCTGCCGGCCTCCTGACGATGCTCGCCGGGATCATCATCGGTCTGCCGACGCTCCGGCTGCGCGGCGACTACCTGGCGATCGTGACGCTCGGGTTCGGCGAGATCGTCCCGCAGGTCGTGCGCAACGGCGACAGCTTCGGGGGTTTCAACCTCACGAACGGGACGTTCGGCATCGCCCCGATCGATCCGGTGGGCTTCCCGATCCTCAGCGGCATCGCGTTCTTCCCGGAGAACTTCCAGACCTCCGACAACCGCGAGCGCTGGTACTACCTGATCGCGTTCCTCCTGCTCCTCTTCACGATCTTCTGCTCGGTCCGGCTGCGCGACTCCCGGCTCGGGCGCGCCTGGATCGCGATCCGCGAGGACGAGACTGCGGCCGCGGCGATGGGCGTCCCGCTGATGAAGACGAAGACGTGGGCGTATGCGCTCGGAGCATTCTTCGGCGGGGTCGCGGGCGCGTACTACGCGAGCTTCAAATCGGGCGCGTTCCCGGCGGACTTCTCCTTCACCCTCTCCGTCTTCCTGCTCTGCATGGTCATCCTCGGCGGGATGGGCTCGATCTGGGGCGTGACCGTGGGCGGTCTGATCCTCGCCTATCTCAACTTCAGTGGTCTCTCGACGATCGGCTCCAAGATCCAGGACGCCGGGCTCGACTTCGATCCGACGAAGTACCAGTTCGGGATCTACGGGATCATCATCGTGCTGATGATGCTCTTCCGGCCTGCGGGCCTGATCCCCGAGCGACGCCACAAGGTCGAGTTCGAGGAAGGTGTGCACGACACCCCGTTCTACGACGTGCAGACCGAGGGCTCCCTCACCGATCGCGACCGGGGCAACGACTGATGGCTCCCGACAACCTCGTCGAGGTCACGAAGCTCCGCAAGGAGTTCGGCGGGCTCGTCGCGACCGACGACGTCGACTTCACGATCCCGCGCGGCGCGATCATCGCGCTGATCGGCCCGAACGGCGCTGGCAAGACGACGTTCTTCAACCAGCTGACGGGCGTCTACAAGCCGACCTCCGGCTCGATCGTGTTCGACGGCACCGAGGTGAGCGACCTGCCGCCGCACGCGATCACCGCGCTCGGCGTCGGCCGCACGTTTCAGAACATCCGCCTCTTCGCCCAGATGAGCGCGGTCGAGAACGTCCTCGTCGGAATGCACTGCCGCCTGCGGGGCGGGATCATCGGGTCGATCCTCAGGACGAAGAAGGTCAAGCGGGAGGAGCAGGAGGCCCGTGACCGCGCCCGCGAGCTCCTCGTCTACTCGGGCCTGCCGCGCCGTCACGACGACCGTGCCGGGAACCTGCCCTACGGCGACCAGCGCCGGCTCGAGGTGGCGCGCGCGCTCGGCACCGACCCGAAGTTGCTGCTGCTCGACGAGCCGACCGCCGGCATGAACCCGCAGGAGACCGCCGAGTTCACGGCCTTCGTGCGGCGCGTGCGCGACGACAAGGGCCTCACCGTGCTCTTGATCGAGCACGACATGAAGGTCGTGATGGGCGTCTCCGAGCGGATCACCGTGCTCGACTACGGCGCCAAGATCGCCGAGGGCACGCCGGGCGAGATCCAGTCGGACGAGCGGGTGATCGAGGCATACCTCGGCAGGGGCGCGGCGGCATGAGCACGACGACCGCCGACATCCTCGAAATCGAGGACCTCCACCTCTACTACGGTGCGATCCACGCGCTCAAGGGGGTTTCCCTGCGGGTCGCCGCAGGCGAGATCGTGACGCTGATCGGCGCCAACGGCGCGGGCAAGTCGACGACGCTCCGCGCGATCAACGGGCTCAACCGGCCGCGCCAGGGCAGCATTCGCTTCGAGGGCCGCGACATCACGATGGCGCCGCCGCACGAGATCGTCGGCGGCGGCATCGCGCAGAGCCCCGAGGGGCGACGCCTCTTTCCGCGGATGACCGTGATCGAGAACCTGGAGATGGGAGCGTTCCAGCGCTCGGACAAGGAGAACTTCGAGGGCGACATGGACCGGGTCTTCGAGCTCTTCCCCCGCCTGTACGAGCGGCGGACGCAGAAGGCCGGGACGATGTCGGGCGGCGAGCAGCAGATGTGCGCTATCGGCCGCGCGCTCATGGCGCGCCCGAAGCTGCTCCTGCTCGACGAGCCCTCGATGGGGCTCGCGCCGATCTTCGTCGAGAAGATCTTCGAGATCGTGGTGGAGATCAACACGCAGGGGACGCCGGTGCTCCTCGTCGAG
>DASSBI010000202.1:0-2424 GCA_035698965.1 Gaiella sp.
GGCACGGTGGTGCGGTATCGTCCCGCGCGCCGTGCGGATCGGGGTCGCGAAGGAGATCAAGCAGCAGGAGTACCGCGTCGCGCTGACACCGGCCGGCGCGCTCGAGCTCGTGCAGCGCGGCCACGAGGTCGTCGTCGAGCACGACGCGGGAGTCGGCTCGGGCTTCGCCGACGAGGCCTATTCCGCTGTCGGCGCGCGACTCGCGGGGGTCGAGGAGGTCTGGTCTTCCGCCGAGCTCCTGCTCAAGGTGAAGGAGCCGATCGAGCAGGAGTACGCGCGACTCCGCGAGGGGCTCACGCTCTTCACGTATCTCCACATCGCCGCCGACGAGCCGCTCACGCGGGCGCTGCTGGACTCGGGCGTCACCGGCGTGGCGTACGAGACCGTGGAAACGGCGGACCGCCGCCTGCCGCTGCTCGCGCCGATGAGCGAGGTCGCGGGCAGGCTCGCGCCGCAGATGGGCGCCTGGGCGCTCGAAAAGGCGCATGGCGGGCGCGGCATCCTCCTCGGCGGCGTCCCTGGCGTGCCCCCCGCGAAGGTCGTCGTGCTCGGCGGCGGAGTCGTCGGCCTGAACGCCGCGATCATCGCTCTCGGGATGCAGGCGGACGTCTGGGTGCTCGACAAGTCGGTCGACAGGATGCGCGAGCTCGAGATCGCCCTCGACGGGCGTGTGACGCTCGCGATGTCGAACCGCCTGCAGGTCGAGGAGGTGCTGCCGGATGCCGACATGGTGATCGGCGCCGTGCTCATCCCCGGTGCCGTCGCGCCAAAGCTCGTGACGCGCGAGATGCTCTCGCTGATGCGGCCCGGCTCGGCGCTGGTCGACGTCGCGATCGACCAGGGTGGGTGCTTCGAGACGTCACATGCGACGACGCACGACGACCCCGTCTTCGAGGCCGGCGGGATCGTCCACTACTGCGTTGCCAACATGCCCGGCGCGGTGCCCGTCACCTCGACGAAAGGGTTGACGAACGTCACGCTGCCGTACGTCGAGGCGATCGCCGACAAGGGCCTCTCGCGCGCGATCGCCGACGACCCGGCGCTCGCGAAAGGCGTCAACACGCTCGCCGGCAGGCTCACCTACCGCGCCGTCGCCGAGGCGCACGGCCTGCCCTACACGCCGCTCGAGGACGTCGAGCGGGCGATGGTCTGAGCTAGCTCTTGGCTTTCGCCTCGGCCTGCGCGCGCTGTTCCTTCGCGCTCTCGGACGGCGAGACCTTGACGACCGCCCAGGTCACGAACATCGAGAGCCCCAGGATCCCGGCGATGTATACGAAGAGCTCCAGCAGGCTGATGACGGTATCCATCGGCGGACTAGGATAGCTCGCTATGCCGCGTGCCTGTGTGATCGTGCTGGACGCCGTCGGAGCGGGGGAGCTGCCCGACGCGGCCGACTGGGGCGACGAGGGGTCCGACACCCTCGGCAACGTCGCGCGCGCGGTCGGCGGGCTCGATCTCCCGAACCTCGAGGCGCTCGGCCTCGGCAACGTGAAACCGCTCGAGGGCTGCCCGCCGCAGCCGTACGCGCCCGCCGTCGCGGGGCGCTTGCTCGAGCGCTCGAAGGGGAAGGACACGACCGCGGGGCACTGGGAGCTGATGGGCGTGGTCACGCCGACGCCGTTCCCGACCTATCCGTACGGCTTCCCGGACGAGGTGATCGATCCGTTCATGAACCGCACAGGTCGCGGCGTGCTCGGCAACAAGCCCGCCTCCGGGACGGAGATCATCCAGGAGCTCGGCGAGGAGCACCAGCGCACCGGAAAGTGGATCGTCTACACGTCGGCCGACTCGGTCTTCCAGATCGCCGCGCACGAGGAGACGATCCCGCTCGAAGAGCTGTACGCAGGCTGTCGCATCGCGCGCGAGATCCTGACCGGCAAGCACGCGGTCGGCCGCGTCATCGCGCGGCCGTTCGTCGGGGCTCCCGGCCACTACGAGCGGACGCCGAACCGCCACGACTTCTCCCTGGAGCCGAGGCGGCCGAACTACCTGACCGCGATCCGCGACGCGGGCCACACGGTCTACGGCGTCGGAAAGATCTCGGACATCTTCGCCGGGTGCGACATTGACGAATCCTTTCCGACGAAGTCGAACGTCGATGGGATCAACCGGACGATCGAGCTGCTCGAGAACGTCGACTCGGGGCTCGTCTTCGTCAACCTCGTCGAGACCGACCAGCTCTGGGGCCACCGCAACGACCCGGAGAACTTCCACCGCTGCCTGCAGGACTTCGACCGTCGGCTATCGGACATCCTCGACGCGCTCCGAGACGGCGACCTGCTCATTCTCACGTCGGACCACGGCTGTGACCCGACGACGCCGTCGACCGACCACTCGCGCGAGTACGCCCTGCTCCTCGCCTACGCGGCGGGCAAGAACGCGTCCGGGCGGATCCACGAGGACGGCGAGTTCGGCGATGTCGGA
>DASSBI010000203.1:0-2056 GCA_035698965.1 Gaiella sp.
GTACGCGCAGGAACAGGCTGCCACCGAGGCTGAGGTGACCGCGCTCGCCCGCCATGCGCCCTTCTACGCCACGCACACGCGCCGGCGCGACGAGGGCGCCGCCGACGCGGTCGCCGAGGCGATCCGTACCGGCGACCGCGCGGAGGTCCGGCTGCAGGTTTCCCACCTGGTGCCCCGGAACGGCCTCGCGGAGAGCCGCCGGTGCGTCGAGCTCGTGGACGCGGCGCGCGATCGCGGCCAGGACGTCGCCTTCGACATGCACACGCGCACCTTCGGTCTGACGAATCTCTACGCGGCGCTTCCCCCCTGGGCGCTCGCCCTCGGCCGCGACGAGCTGGCCGACGCGCTCCGCAACCCGGCTCGCCGCAACGCGATGCGCGGCCACCGGTCGATCCTCAGCGCCGGCGGCGACTGGTCACGCGTCGTCTTGCTCGACAACGACGTGTGGCCCGAGCACGCGCGCCGCGACATCGCGGCGATCGCAGCCGACCGTGGCGTCGAACCGCTCGACGCCGTCTACGACCTGCTGCTCGGCGGCGTCGACGAGCTCCACCGGCTGATGGTCACGATCAACGCCTACAGCGAGGAGCAGCAGCGCGAGGCTTTCGCGCACCCGCTCTGTGTCCCCGGCTCGGACGCGACGACGCTCGCGCCGGACGGCCCACTGCGGGAGTCGTTCTTCCACGGCGCATACACTTGGGCCGCCTGGTTCTGGCGCTTCATGGTGCGCGAGGAGCGGCTTCTCGACCCGGCCGAGGCCGTGCACCGGCTCAGCGGTGCGCCCGCGGAAAGGATCGGCCTCTCCGACCGCGGCCGGCTCGTGCCGGGCGCGCGTGCGGACGTCGTCGTCTTCGACCCGGCAGGATTCGAGGAGCGCGGCACGACCTTCGAGCCGAACCTGCTCGCCGCCGGGATGCGACACGTCCTCGTCAACGGCGTGCCCGCGCTCCGCGACGGGCAGCTCACGGGCGCGCGAGCCGGCGAGGTGCTGCTGCGTCCGACGTACAGTTGACGCCCATGGACGGGATGAACGGGCTGCGTAGCGCGCGCTGGTTCGGCGGGGCCGATCTCGCGGGCTTCATCCACCGTGCCTCGATGCACGCCGAGGGCATCTCGCGGAGCGCGCTCTCCGGCCGGCCGGTCGTCGGGATCTGCAACTCGTGGTCGGAGCTCGTCAACTGCAACATGCACTTCCGCTCGCTCGCGGAGGCGGTGAAGCGCGGTGTGCTCCTGGCGGGCGGCCTGCCGCTCGAGTTCCCGACGATCGGCCTCGGCGAGAACCTCATGAAGCCGACCGCGATGCTCTACCGGAACCTGATGTCGATGGACGTCGAGGAGTCGATCCGCGCGTATCCCCTCGACGCCGTCGTCCTCCTCGGCGGCTGCGACAAGACCGTGCCCGCACAGCTGATGGGCGCCGCCAGCGCCGGCGTGCCGGCGATCATGGTCGTCGGCGGTCCCTCCGAGCCGGCGTGGTTCCGGGGCCGGCAGCTCGGCGCCGGCACCGACCTCTGGCACTACGCCGACGAGCTCCGGGCCGGCCGGATGAGCGCCGAGGAGTTCGCCGAGCTCGAGGCGGCGGCGACCCCGACCTTCGGCACGTGCAACGAGATGGGGACGGCATCGACGATGGCGGCGCTCGTCGAGGCGCTCGGCATGTCGCTGCCGGGCACCGCGACGATCCCCGCCGTCAGCGCGTCGCGGGCGCGCGCCGCCGAGGCGACCGGTCGCCGTGCCGTCGAGCTTGCGGTGGAGGGGCTGACCCCGCGGCAGATCCTCACCGCCGAGGCGTTCGACAACGCCATCACAGTGCTCGCCGCGGTCGGCGGCGGCACAAACGCCGTCGTGCACCTGCTCGCGCTCGCGGGCCGCGTCGGCGTTCCCCTGACGCTCGACCGCTTCGGCGAGGTCGCCTCGCAGACGCCGCTCCTCGTCAACGTGCGGCCGTCCGGCGAGCACCTCGTCGAGCAGCTGCACCGCGCCGGCGGTGTCCCCGCCGTCCTGAAGGAGCTCGCGCCGCTCCTCCACAGCGAGGCGCTGACCGTGACCGGAAGGC
>DASSBI010000204.1:0-9435 GCA_035698965.1 Gaiella sp.
CGATAGCGTTACGTCAGGGACACGGGAGTGCCCCTGGGGGAGGTTGGGGGGTGCGTGTGCGTACGCTTCGCCCGTGACCAGGGTGCTCGTGATCGGGCTGGCGCGCTCGGGCAGGGCGGCGGTGTCGGCTCTTCGCGCGAATGGGGGGAACGTCGTTGCCTATGACGCGGACAGCCGCTTGGACAGCACCGGGATCGACGCAGAGATCCGGCTCGGGGACTGGGACGACGTCGTCCTGGACGGCGTCGGGATGGTCGTCAAGAGCCCCGGTGTGCCCTCCGACGCACCCCCGGTGGCCGCTGCCCGCGCTCGCGGCATCGCCGTCGTCTCGGAGGTCGAGCTGGGAGCCCGGCTCCTGTCGAACCCCCTGATCGGCATCACGGGGACGAATGGCAAGACGACGACGACCGCGCTCCTCGGCGCAATGCTCGCGACCGCCGGCTGGAAGGTCGAGGTCGCAGGCAACATCGGCAGGCCGCTGACGTCGCTCGTCGGCGTGGTCGACGACGAGGCCTGGGTCGCATGCGAGCTCTCCTCCTTCCAACTCGAGGACGTCGGGACGCTTCGCCCTCGCGTCGCCGTGCTCACGAACCTCGAGCCCGACCACCTCGACCGGCACGGATCGTTCGAGGCGTACGCGAGAGCGAAGCTGCGGGCGTTCGAGCGGCAGGGGCCGGACGACGTCGCGGTCGTTCCGCATGGCTTCCACACAGTTCCGGGAGACGCGCGGCGTGTCGAGTTCGCCGGCGACGACGAGCTGCCGGCCGAGCCGCGGATCCGCGGCGCCCACAACCGGGAGAACGCCGCGGCCGCGACCGCCGCCGCACGCGCCATCGGAGTGCCGGACGCGGCGATCGCCGAGGCCCTCGAGACCTTTCCCGGCGTCGAGCACCGCATCGAGGAGATCGCGACGGTCGACGGCGTCCTCTACGTCAACGACTCCAAGGCGACGAACGCGGCTGCCGCGCTCCGCGCACTCACGTCGTTTCCGGGCCGCAGCAAGCACGTGATCCTCGGCGGGAGGGGCAAGGGGGAAAGCTACGCCGCGCTCGCAGGCGCGTTCACCTCCGGCGACCGCGCCTATCTGGTCGGCGAAGCCGCGCCGGAGATCGCGCGGGCTCTCCAGGCTGTCCATGTCGCATACGTCGAGGCCGGGACGTTGGAGAGGGGGCTGGCGGAGGCGGCGGCAGCCGCGTCCGCTGGCGATGTCGTGCTCCTCTCACCGGCATGCGCCTCGTTCGACCAGTTCACGAGCTTCGAGCACCGCGGGGAGGAGTTCCGGCGTCTGGTGGAGAACCTCCGAGGGTGGGGACTCCACGGCGCGCGGACCAAGGGCAACTCGAGCAGCGGCTCCTGATCCTGGTCACGCTCGGGCTCGTCGCGTTCGGGCTCGTGATGGTCTTCAGCGCCACGTCCGCGTCCGCCGCGCTCGGCGAGGGCGACCCGATGCGGTTCCTTGTCAAGCAGGGCTTGTACGCCTGTGCGGGGCTCATCTTGCTCGCCGTGTTCACGCGGGTCGACTACCACGCCCTGCGGCCGCTCGCACCGATTCTTCTCGCTATAGCGTTTGTCGGGTGCGTCGCCGTGCTGGCGGTCGCGCCGTCGATCAACGGGGCGCAGCGCTGGTTCCTCGTCGGGCCGATCAGCATCCAGCCGGCCGAGATCGCAAAGCTTGCGGTGCTGGTCTGGGCGTGCGCCGTCCTCTCGCGGCGCCCGGTGCCGACGACGCTCGGCGAGCTACTGAAGCCGGTGGGGATCGTGGTCGCCGTCTTCGGCGCGCTGATCGTGATCGAGCCCGACCTGGGGACGACCATCGCGCTCTTCGTGATGATCGCCGGCATCCTGCTCGTCTCCGGCGTGCCGTTCCGGCTGTTCGCGCTGACGGCCACGCTCGCCCTGGGCGCAGGTGCCCTCGCGATCTGGATGGAGCCCTATCGGCGCGAGCGGCTGTTCAGCTTCCTCGACCCGTGGAAAGACGCGCAAGGCGCGGGCTTCCAGAACGTGCAGGCGATCATCGGGATGGGCTCTGGTGGGATCACGGGTGAGGGTCTGGGCCAGGGCATCCAGAAGGTCAACTTCCTCCCCGAGGCGCACACCGACATGATCTTCGCGGTGGTTGGCGAGGAGCTCGGCTTCGTGGGGTCATCGCTCGTGATCGCCGCGTTCGCCGTCTTCGCCTGGGCGGGGTTCCGTGTCGCCCTGCAATGCCGCGATCCCTTCGGGAAGCGGCTTGCGGCGGGCATCACGACGCTGATCTGCGGGCAGGCTGCGGTCAACCTTGCGGCCGTGCTCGGGATCGCTCCCCTGACGGGGATCCCGCTCCCGTTCGTCTCCTACGGCGGCTCGTCGCTCCTGGTGCTGCTCTGCTGCGTCGGAGTGCTCCTTAACATCGCGGTGAATGAACGCGTCGTCGAAGCTCGCGTGCGTGATCGCGGCCGGGGGAACGGCCGGTCACGTCCGGCCCGCGCTCGCGGTGGGGGAAGCGCTCCGCGAACGCGGACTGACGGTGACGTTCGCCGGCACGCCAGACCGCGTCGAGTCGCGGCTGGTGCCTGAGGCAGGCTTCCCGCTCGACACCTTTCCGGTCTCCGGGCTCCCGCGGAAGCCGAGCGCGGCGCAGATCCGTGCCGCCTGGCGCGCGTCGGCCGCCCCCACCCACTGCCTGCGGATCCTCGCCCGCCGCCGGCCCGACGTCGTGCTCGGCGCCGGCGGGTACGTCGCCGGGCCGATGGTGCTCGCCGCACGCATCCGAGGGATCCCGGCGGCGCTGACGGAGGCGGACGCCCATCTCGGGCTCGCGAACCGGCTCGCGTCTCCATTCGCGAAGCGCCTGTTCCTCGCCTACGAGATCCCGGGACGGACCAGCGCAAAGGTGCGGGTCGTAGGGAGGCCGATTCCACGCGCACACCTCGTAGGCTCGCGCACGTCCGGTCGTGCGCTGTTCGGACTGCCGCCGACCGGGCCGGTGGTTGGGGTCTTCGGCGCGTATGCGGGCGCGCTCTCGATCAACACGATGGCGGTCGAAGCGTGGGCATCCTCCGGCCCTGCGGTCATCCATCAGGCCGGAGCGAGGGACTTCGAGCTCGTGAAGTCGCGCGTCGCGCGCGAGGACTACGTCGTCATGGAGGCGACCGACGACTTCGGCGAGCTCCTTCGCTGCGTCGACCTCGCCGTCTCGCGCGCGGGCGGCACGGTATGGGAGCTCGCTGCCGCCGGCACGCCCGCGATCCTCGTCCCCTACCCCTACGCGACGGCCGACCACCAGACGCTGAACGCGCGCCACTTCGAGCGCGGCGGCGGCGCGATCGTCGTCCCGGACGCGAACGTCGGCCGCGTGCCGGTGCTCGTCGACGAGCTGCTGGCCGCACCGGAGCGGCTCGCGGCGATGCGCGAGGCCATGCTGTCGCTCGCGCGCCCCGAGGCGGCGGACGTCATCGCCGACGAGCTCGTCATCCTTGCGCGGGGTCGAGAAGCGAGCTCGGGTTGAGCCAACAGAAGCCCCTCGCCGGCCGTCGGCTGTACTTCGTCGGCATCGGAGGCTCCGGGCTCTCCGCATACGCGAACATCGCACGCGCCTGGGGGGCAGATGTTCGCGGCTGGGACGCGCAGGAGACGATCTTCACCGAGACGCTCGAGGGAGTCGAGATCGACCTCGGGGGCGACCCCGCACCCCCCGCGGGCTTCGAGGCGATCGTCTCGACGGCGCACCTCTCGCGCTGTGACGGAACGTCGCGCGCGGCATTCCTCGCCGAGCTGGTCGCAGTACAGCCGTCGATCGTCGTCACCGGCGCGCACGGCAAGACGACGACGACCGCGATGATCGCGTACGTGCTGCGCGAGACCGGGAACGACCCGGCTTGGATCGTCGGAGGCGTTGTGCGGCAACTCGGAGGCAACGCCGGCGCCGGAACGGGCTGGCTCGTCGTCGAGGGCGACGAGTCGGACCGCTCGGCGTTCGCGCTCCGGCCACGGATCGCGGTCGTGACGAACGTCGAGCTCGACCATCACGCGGCCTACGGGTCCACGGCCGAGCTCGAGGCGACCATCGAAGCGTGGCTGGCCGACATCCCGGAGGTCGTGCGCGGGTGGGACCTCGAGCCCGTCGACTTCCCGCTCGCCGTAACCGGCGAGCACAACCGGCACAACGCGGCTGCGGCTCTCGAGGCGCTCGTCCGCGTCGGCGTCGACCGAGACGAGGCGACAACGGCTCTCTCGCGGTTCGCGGGCGCCGATCGTCGCTTCCAGCTGGTCGGCGAGCGCGGCGGCGTAACGGTGATCGACGACTACGGCCACAACCCGACGGAGATTCGGGCGGCGCTCGGCACGGCACGCGCCCAGACCGACGGCCGTCTGATCGCGATCTACGTCCCGCACGTCGTCGAGCGAACGCGGCATCTCCACCACGAGCTCGGCCAGGCGCTCGGTCTCGCGGACGTCGCGATCGTGACCGACTTCGTCGGTCGTCGCGACGCGCCGAGGGAAGGGGTGACCGGCCGACTCGTCCTCGACGCGGTCCCGGACCCCACGCGGCGCATCTGGGCGTCGACCCTCGACGACGCAAGCACCCTCGCGTTGCGCGTCGTCCGTCCCGACGACGTGGTCGTGACGCTCGGGGTGGGGGAGCCCTGGCGAGCCGCTCGAGCGATCGTGGCGGGCCTCCCCGAGAACGCTCGGAACGCATGACACCGATACGAATCACGCCCGACCAGCGGTTGTCCAAGCTAACGACGATCGGGGCAGGCGGCCCGGCGGCTGCGTTTGCGCGGCCGGAGTCCCTCGCCGAGCTGGAGGCGGCGCTCGGGTGGGCATCCGAGCGCGACATGCCGGCCGTCGCGGTCGGGCTCGGTTCGAACCTGCTCGCCGCGGATATCGGTGTCGAAGCGCTGGTCGTCCGTCTCGCCGGGGACCTCGCGGCGGTCGAGGTCGACGGCGACCTCCTGCGGGCGGGCGGCGGTGCGACGAACGCGGTCTGTCTCCACCGCGCCAGATCGGCAGGCCTCGGTGGCCTCGAGTTCGCGTGCGCGATTCCGGGCACGGCGGGCGGCGGCGTGCGGATGAACGCGGGCGCGTACGGATCGGACTGGGCCGCGATCCTCCAGCGCGCCCTCGTCGTCTCGGCGGAGGGGAGCGGCTGGCTGACGCCCGACGAGCTCGGCCTCTCGTACCGGCACTCCGAGCTCCGTCCCGGTCAGGTCGTGGCACGCGTCGAGTACCGCTTGTCGCCGCGGCCCGTCGACGAGATCAAGAGGGAAGTCGCGGACCTCGTCGCGCGGCGCAAGGCGACGCAGCCGACGAACAAGCGCACCTTCGGCTCCGTCTTCAAGAACCCGTCGCACGAGCTCGGCGCCGGTCGCATGCTCGAGAGCTGCGGACTGAAGGGGCACCGGATCGGAGGCGCCGTCATCTCTCCGCGGCACGCGAACTTCATCGAGAACGCCGGCGAGGCGACGAGCGCCGACTGCCTCGCCCTGATGACGGAGGCTCGCCGGCGGGCGCGCGAGCAGTACGGCGTCGAGCTCGAGCACGAGGTCGTGCTTTGGGGTCTGACGCCGTCAGGTGCCTGAGTTGTGGCTTGTGGGGTCTGGCACCGTCAGGTGCCTGACCCCGGTGGCGCTGTGACTGCCGCCGCGGCTGGTCCCGCCGCGCTTCACTGGGGACAGGCACCTTCGGTGCCAGTCCCCGAACCAGGAAACCGGTGGCGCACAGAGAACAGAGGGCGGTGGCCGGCAGGGGACGACCAGGGCGCACAGCGCGGCCTCGCACGCGGCCGGCGAGCGTCGTCGTCCCGTTCCCGCGTGCGGCAACCGGTGATCGCCACGAGCTTGCGGCCTTCGTCCCCTCCGGTCGATCGTTGCTCGTCGGATTCGCGGTGCTCGGAGCGGTGCTCCTGGCTCTCGTGGTCGCGCGCGAGACGTCCCTGTTCGCCGTCCGCACGATCGACGTGAGCGGCTCCGGCCCGGGCGTGGAGCGGCAAGTCGAGCGGGCTCTGCGCGACCGCGCGGGACAGAGCCTCGTCGGGCTCGACCTCGACGCGGCCAAGGTCGACGTCGCAGCGCTGCCGACAGTGGCGTCCGTCCGCTTCGATCGCGCGTATCCACACACGCTGCGAGTCATGGTCGTCCCCGAGCGCCCCGTCGCCGTCGTCCGGCAGGGCGCGGATTCCTTCGTCGTCTCCCGGCGCGGCCGGGTGATGGCGCGCGTCGCTCGCACGGTGAAACCCGATCTCGCGCGCATCTGGGTGACGAAGGACATCCGGCTCGATCCAGGAGCCTTCGTCGAGGGTGACCTGGTCACCGCCGTGCGGGCCGTCGCGCCCCTCGCCGGCATTCACTTCCCGAGTCGCGTCGTCTCCGTGCGGACGACCGACGGCTTGACCCTGCGGCTCCGGTCCGGGCTCGAGCTCAGGCTCGGCAACACGCGGGAGGTCGACCTCAAGCTCGCGGTCGCCGACCGCGTGCTCCGAGTGCTGCCGACGGGGTCCGGCTACCTCGACGTGAGCGTTCCGGACCGGCCCGTGGCCGGGCCGCACACCCTCGACTCTCCAGTAGAGGTCGAGACTTCGACCTCCAGCGGGCCTTGAGGGTTGCGTTGACAGTGTCGACAAGGAGTCCGTACCCTGGCTCCGAATCGGGGTTTCAGGCCAACCCGTAGCTCGATGAGAGCTTCACCCTCAGGCAGGTCGAGATGAGCACCCAGAACGGCAACTACCTCGCAGTGATCAAGGTCGTCGGCGTCGGCGGCGGCGGCACCAACGCGGTCAACCGCATGGTCGAGTCCGGTCTCACCGGCGTCGAGTTCATCGCCGTCAACACCGACGCACAGGCGCTGCTCGATACGGACGCCGACGTCAAGATCCACATCGGCTCGAAGGCGACGCGCGGCCTCGGCGCGGGCGCGAATCCCGAGGTCGGCCTCGCAGCCGCCCAGGAAAGCCGCGACGAGCTGAAGGAGGCGCTCAAGGGCGCCGACATGATCTTCGTCACTGCGGGCGAGGGCGGCGGCACCGGCACGGGCGCCGCGCCGGTCGTGGCCGAGCTCGGCCGCGAGCTCGAGGCGCTCACGGTCGGCGTCGTCACGAAGCCGTTCGCCTTCGAGGGTCGGCGCCGGTCGGATCAGGCCGACGGCGGCATCCAGAACCTGCGCGACCGCGTCGACACTCTGATCGTGATCGAGAACGACCGCCTGCTCCAGGTGGTCGAGAAGACGACCCCGATCCTCGAGT
Organism: Gaiella sp.; assembly: GCA_035698965.1. Classification (GTDB taxonomy): domain Bacteria; phylum Actinomycetota; class Thermoleophilia; order Gaiellales; family Gaiellaceae; genus Gaiella. The sequence continues at coordinate 7,223 of DASSBI010000204.1, forward strand.
CGTTCCGTATGGCCGACGACATCCTTCGCCAGGGCGTGCAGGGCATCACCGACCTCATCACCGTGCCCGGCCTCGTCAACCTCGACTTCGCCGACGTCCGCACGATCATGCGCGACGCCGGCTCGGCGCTGATGGGCATCGGCATGGCGCGCGGCGAGGATCGTGCCAAGGCCGCCTCGAACGCGGCCGTCTCGTCCCCGCTGCTCGAGACGACGCTCGACGGGGCAACGGGCGTGCTGCTGAACATCACCGGCCCCTCGGACATCGGCCTCTTCGAGGTGAACGAGGCGGCCGAGGTCGTGACCGGTCACGCGGACCCGAACGCCAACGTCATCTTCGGCGCCGTCATCGACGAGTCGCTCGGCGAGGACGTGCGCGTCACGGTGATCGCCACCGGGTTCGGCGGTGGACGGCCGCGGCGCAAGCGCGTCGAGTCGGCGACGGCCACGTCGGCGGCGAGCTCGTCGGAGTCGCCGGTCCCGAGCTTCGATCCGCATCCGCGCGGGGAGGAGACCGAGATCGACGTCCCGAGCTTCCTCCGCGACTGACGCCTACCAACCGGCTTCCCGACGGCCGACTGGCGCAGCCGTCGACCGGCTATTGTCGCGCCCGTGAGCGCCGCCCTGCGCCGAACGCCCCTCTACGAACGCCACGTCGCAGCGGGGGCGCGCATGGTGCCCTTCGCGGGCTGGGAGATGCCCGTGCAGTACGCCGGCGTCATCCCCGAGCATCTCGCGGTTCGCGCCGACGCCGGCGCGTTCGACGTCTCGCACATGGGACAGCTGCATGTCGAGGGCCCGATGAGCGCCGAGTTCCTCCAGGCGATGCTCTCGAACGACCTCGACCGGATCTCGGACGGCGAGGCCCAGTACACGCTGCTCACGAACGAGCGCGGGGGGATCGTCGACGACCTGATCGTCTACCGCATGAGCCACGGCCACCACCTGCTCGTCGTCAACGCCGGCAACAGGGAGGCGGCGTACGGATGGCTCAAGGAGCGGGAGGCGCGCGGGACGGAGGTGCGAGACGCATCGGACGAGTACGCGCTCGTCGCCGTCCAGGGGCCTCGCTCGCTCGAGCGGCTCGGCCTCACCGACGCGCCGGCCTTCACGCACGAGATGGGTGAGGTGGACGGCGTCGAGGTGATGGTGTGCCGCACGGGCTACACGGGCGAGAAGGGAGTCGAGTTGATGTGCGCCGAGGACGACGCGGTTGCGCTCTGGGACGCCGTGCTCGCCCGGGGGGTCGTCCCGGTGGGGTTGGGCGCGCGCGACACGCTGCGCCTCGAGGTCTGTTATCCGCTCCACGGAAACGACATCACGCAGGACACCGACGCGATCTCGGCGGGGCTCGCCTGGACGTGCGCACTCGACACGGACTTCACGGGCGCGGATGTCCTCCGGCGCATCAAAGACGAAGGGCCCGAGCGGAGGCTCGCGGCGTTCGTGATGGAGGAGAAGGCGATCCCGCGCCCAGAGATGCCGATCGAGGGCGGCGGCGAGGTCACGTCGGGAACGCAGTCACCGTCCCTCGACGTGGGCATCGGCATGGGCTACGTCCCGGTCGCGCAGGCGGCTCCCGACACCGAGCTCGTGATCGACGTGCGTGGCAAACCGAAGCGCGCCCGTGTCGTGAAGAAACCGATCTACCGGAAGGAGCACTAGTGCCCACTGAGAGCTACCCCGACGATCTCCGGTACCACCCGGAGCACGATTGGGCCCGGATCGACGGCGACGAGGCCGTGCTCGGCATCACGTGGTACGCGCAGGACTCGCTCGGCGAGCTCGTCCTGTTCGACGGCCCCGAGGTGGGCGCGACAGTCGCAAAGGACGGGTCGTACGCCGAGGTCGAGTCGGTGAAGGCGGTCTCCGACGTCGTCGCGCCGCTCTCGGGCGAGGTGCTCGAGGTGAACCAGAAGGCGATCGACGAGCCCGAGACCGTCAACGAGGACCCCTACGGCGAGGGCTGGCTCGTCCGGATCCGGCTCGCCGACCCCGGCGAGGCCGACCAGCTGCTGGATGCAGCGGCGTACAAGGCTCACATCGCCGAGCTTTGAGCATGAGCACTGCCGGTTACCTCTCTCTCACCGACGCGGACCGCGAGGCGATGCTCGACGCCATCGGCGTCGACTCGATCGACGACCTCTTCGAGCAGATCCCCGAGGGGGTGCGCCTCGGCCGCGCGCTCGACGTCCCGGAGGCGCTGCCCGAGGC
>DASSBI010000205.1:0-12133 GCA_035698965.1 Gaiella sp.
CGTCTTCTCGTCGAGTCGCGAGGTCTACGGCGACGTCCACCGGTTCGAGGGCTACAACGAGCAGGCCGCCGACTTCGCGTACACGGAGAGCACGTACTCGGCGTCGAAGATCGCCGGCGAGGCGTTCATCTACTCGTATGCACGCTGCTACGGGCTCCCCTACCTCGTCTTCCGGTTCTCGAACGTCTACGGACGCTTCGACAACGACCTGCAGCGGATGGTGCGGGTGATCCCGCTGTTCATCCACTCGATGCTCCGCGGCGAGCCGATCACGATCTACGGCGGTCGTGACAAGACCCTCGACTTCACCTACGTCGACGACTGCGTGGACGGGATCGCGCGCGGTATCGACGCGCTCGCCGCCGGGCGCGTCGTCAACCAGACGATCAACCTCGCCTACGGCCAGGGCAACACGCTCGTCCACTGCGCGGAGCGGATCGCAGAGGAGCTCGCCGTCGACCCGCAGATGACGCTCGCGCCGTCGCTGCTCGGCGAGGTGACGCACTACGTCGCCGATCTCTCGAAGGCGCGCGAGCTGCTCGGCTACGCACCGCAGGTGCCTCTCGACGAGGGCATCGCGCGCGCGGTCTCCTGGTTCCGCGAGCACCGCGACACTCACCCCGAGGAGAACGTCCCGGTCCGCGCGGACCACGAGGGCGCGCTCGGCTCCGGCGCCGGCTGGAAGACGCCGGTCGCTTCCTCGAGCTAGACCTTCGGCCGTTCGACCGGCCGTGACGCGCGCGAGAGCTGGTCGCGCCCGTGCCGACGGCCGCCGACACCACCTCGCACGGGGGCGCAGCCGGAAACCCCGCCCTCGCGGAGCAGCTCCTCGAAGCCGTCCGCGGGCAGCGGTCGCGCGAAGCGGAAGCCCTGCCCCTCGCGCACGCCGAGGCGCCGCAGCTCCGCGAGCTGGTGCTCGTTCTCGATCCCCTCGGCGACGAGCGAGAGTCCGAGCGCACGACCGAGGTCGACGATCGCCCGGACGAGGGGCACGGCGCCGCCGGAGTCTCCGATGCGCATCACGGAGGTCCGGTCGAGCTTCATCCCGTCGAACGGGAGCGCGTCCAGCATGGCGAGCGACGAGTAGCCAGTGCCGAAGTCGTCGAGGACGAGCCCGACGCCCATGGAGCGGAGCGCCGCGAGCATCTCCGCCGCGCTCGCGGGGTCGTGGACGACGGCCGCCTCCGTGATCTCGAGGACGAGGGCGTTCGGCTCGAGCTCTGCGCTCGCGAGCGCGGAGCGCACCTCGTCCACGAACGCCGTCGCCTGAAGCTGACGGGCGGAGACGTTGACGCTCACGTGCAGTGTTCGAGCGGTCGGCTCGGCCGCGCGCCAGGCCGCGAGCTGGTTGCACGCCTCCTGGAGTACCCAGCGGCCGAGCGGGACGATGAGCCCGCTCTCCTCCGCGATCGGGACGAAGTCGTTCGGCGGGACGATGCCCCGGGTCGGGTGGGCCCACCGGAGGAGCGCTTCGGCCCCGACGACGGCGCCGGTCTGCAGGTCGACGACCGGCTGGTAGTGGAGGACGAACTCCTCCTCGACACGAGCGCGCCGGAGCTCGCCGAGCAACGAGAGGCGCTCGCCGACCGCATCGTCGAGCGAGCGGTCGTAGAGGACCGATTGCGCCTTGCCGTTCGCCTTCGCCCGGTACATCGCGAGGTCTGCCCGACGAAACACGCCGTCGACGTCGTCTCCGGTGGCGACGCCGATGCTCGCCGTGACGAAGATCTCGACCCCGGCCATCTGCGTCGGTGCGCGCAGAGCCTCGCAGACGGCTCCCGCGGCCTTCTCCGCGTCGCCTGCAGGGTCGTCGGACTCCACGAGCGCGGCGAACTCGTCGCCACCGATCCGCGCCACCGTGACGGTGGGCGGCAAGGCGACGCGGAGCCTCGAGCCCACGTCGTAGAGCACGGCGTCCGCGTCCATGTGGCCGAAACGGTCGTTCACCGTCTTGAAGTCGTCGATGTCGAGGATCAGAAGCGCGACGCCGGGGCCGTCGGATGCCGAGCGCGCGATCGCCTCTTCGACCCGCTGCTTGAACAGGGCCCGGTTCGGCAGTCCGGTGAGGGGATCGTGGAACGCCTGGTGACGCAGGCGCTCCTCCGCCTCGCGCTTCTCCGTGACGTCGAGCAGGTACCCCTGGAGCGCGACCGGCGCGCCGGTCGGCCCGAGGATCGTCCTGGCCTCGTCGTGCACCCACACGACGCGCCCGTCCCGGGCGATCAGCCGGTACTCGAGGGAGAGCCCGTCGCCTTCGTGCGCTCGACGGTGGGCGTCGAGGACAGTCTCGCGATCCTCCGGGTGGAGAATCCGGACGAAGAGCTCGCGATCACGCTTCCACTCGGCGAGTGGGTACCCGAGCATCGCCTCGACCTGCGGGCTGGAGTAGATGTTCGAGCTCTCGTCGTCGATTGCGTCGACGTAGACGACGAGCGGCAACTGCTCGACGAGCGCCCGGAAACGCTCCTCCGCGACCCGAAGGCGCTCCTCGCTCGCCCGCAGGACTGCGTCGGCCCGTGCGTCGGCGCTGACCTCCGACGTCGTCGCAGGGGTCGGGAAGCCGACGCCGCTATCGGCCCGTTGTCTCAGCACCCTGTTCGTATCGTCGCCGTCGAGGGTGATCGGCCACCCCTCGTGCGAGGTACCCCGTCCGCGCGCCTGACCGTCGCGGAGGGCAGCGCGAGCGCTGCTCAGCCGCGGGTCGCTCGGAGCGCCGGGAACAGCACGACGTCGCGGATCGACTCCTTGCCCGTGAGAAGCATCACGAAGCGGTCGATCCCGAAGCCGAGGCCCCCCGTCGGCGGCATCCCGTACGAGAGGGCCTCGACGTAGTCGGGGTCGCCCCGCTCGCCCTCGACCTGCTCGGACTGCTGCTCGAAACGGGCCTGCTGCATCGCCGCCTCGTTGATCTCGGTGAACGCGTTCCCGAGCTCCATTCCGCCGGCGAAGTACTCGAAGCGCTCGGTGAGGGTCGGGTCGTCGTCGGTGGGGCGCGCGAAGGGCGACAGCTCGACCGGGTAGTCGTGGACGATCGTCGGCTGGATCAGCCCCGGCTCGACGAAGTGCGAGAACGCGTGGTCGACGAGCTGCGTCCAGTCCTTGTCGGCATCGGTGTCCACTCCCCGCTCCGTCAGCCACGCCCTGAGCTCGGCCGGATCGCGCGTCCACAGCTCGTGCCGCTCGAGCGCCTCGACGAACCGGACCCGCTCCCACGGCCCCGCGAGGTCGATCTCGTGCCCGCGAAAGCTCACGAGCGTCGTCCCGAGCACCTCGCGGGCGACCCGCTCGACGAGCCGCTCGATCCGGGCCATCGTGTCGCCGTAGTCGGCGTAGGCCTCGTACCACTCGAGCATCGTGAACTCCGGGTTGTGCTTGAACGAGACGCCCTCGTTGCGGAAGTCCTTGCCGATCTCGTACACGCGCTCGAGCCCGCCCACGATCAGGCGCTTGAGGTACAGCTCCGTCGCGATGCGCAGGAAGAGGTCGGCGTCGAGCTCGTTGTGGTGCGTCACGAACGGGCGCGCGAAGGCGCCGCCGTAGCGCGGCTGCAGAACCGGGGTCTCGACCTCGACGAAGCCCTCCTCGTCCAGCGCCCGCCGCACTGCCGTGATCGCGCGCGCCCGGGTGATGAAGACCTCGCGCGTCTCCTCGTTCATCAAGAGGTCGAGGTAGCGCTTGCGATAGCGCAGCTCGACGTCGGTGAGGCCGTGGAACGTGTCCGGGAGCGGTTGGGTGTTGCGCGAGAGCACCTCGACGCTCTCGGCGAGCACCGATGCCTCACCGCGCCGTGACTTCCCGGGCCGGCCCGCGACGCCGACGACGTCCCCGACGTGGATATCGAGCTCCCCGGTGACGGCGACGTCGCAGATCACCTGGATCCGGCCCGAGCGGTCGACGACGTCGAGGAAGACCAGCTTCCCCATCCCGCGGCGGGCCATCGCCCGTCCGGCGATCCTGCACCTCGTCTCGGCCTCCGCCCCGGCCCCGAGCGGCTCCGCGAGCGCGCGCACCGCGGCGATCTCATCGCGGTCCGGGAAGCGCTTGGGCGGAGGCTGCCGCTCGGGCACCGGCGGATCGTACGCCCTGGTGTCCGACTTCAAGTCGGACACCTTGCGGCGCGAACCGGCCTCGACGGCCTTCGGGAGCGGGGGCGACCCGGAGGCCGCCCCCGTCCGTTTGCCTACTTGCCGTTGACGCGCTCGAGGATGTCGCGCTGCGCGAGCAGCTGCAGCTGGGTCGAGAGAGGGTTGTTCCGGACCCCCTCGGCCGTCGCCATCATCGTCGCGAAGGGCGTGTCCGGCGCCTTGTCGCCATTCGTGTCGACCAGCTCGGTCAGGCCGAACGCGCCGTTCGCGAAGTTGAGCCACGCGGCCATGAGCTCACGGTCGAGCTTCTGGGACGCGTCGCCCGCGTTGCTCCCGGTGTCGAGGATCTCGAAGGCGAGGGCCACGCTCGAGGCGTTTCGCGTCTCGTCGAATACCGCGCTCATGAAGCGGGCGATCGCGAGGTAGCAGGTGCGCCGCGCCTCGCTGAACGCCGACGGTCGTGGCCTGTACTGCGTGAGCCAGTAGCCCGCCCCGCGCTCGACCGAGGCGTTCCCGGCGATGATCACGCTCGCCGTGTCGTCGACCGCGTTCCCCGCGTCGTCGTCGGTCGCATCGAGCGCGATGGTGTAGAAGCACGCCTCGCCGAACGCATGGGACTTGGTGTCCGTCACGTTCCTCGGGTTGATCGACGGGCTCGGGTCCGGATCGGCGCTCGGCCCGGCGTTCAGGTAGACGGTCGAGACGTCCGGTGCCGGCGGACCGTCCCCCCAGCTCCAGCTGACAGTCAGGTCGTCCGATCCCGGATCGGTGACACCGCCGCTGAACGTGACGGGCACCCCTTCGTTGGCGACGAACGTCGGGACGCCGTTGATGCTCGTCGTCCCGGTCTCGTCGATCGTCACCGTCGGGGCGACGTTCGTCACGGTGACCGAGGCCGGCACGCAGGTCTGCGTGTCGTCGTCGGTGCCGCAGACGCTCAGCGCGAACGTCCCGTCGTCCCCGTACGTATGAGTCGCGGAGAACGTGTAGGTCGCCGTCGGCCTGGTGTTGTCGGTCGTCGCGATGGTTCCCGCCGACGCAGGAGTGCCGTCACCCCAGTTGACGGTCAGGCCGAGGGTCTCCAGCCAGCCCGGATCGGTGACGGTCGCCGTGATCGTCACGGGCGAGTTCTCCTGTGACGAGGGCGTCGAGTTGACGACGGTCGTCGGCGCGACGTTCGTCACGTTGACGGTTGCCGTGTCGATGTCGGAGGCTCCGTGGGAGTCCGTCACGCGCAGACGCACGGTGAACGAGCCGTCCTGCCCGACACGGTCGTAGGACACCGTCTGCGTCGAGCCGTCGTCGAAGCCGTCGTTGTCGAAGTCCCAGGCGTACGACAGAGCGTCGCCGTTGGGATCCGTGGACGCCGCGCCGGTCAGCGTGACGTTCGTGCCCTCCGGCGTCGTGTATGGACCTCCGGGGTTCGAGTCCGGGACGAACGCCCGCAGCGCTTCGCCGAGATCCGGCAGCGGCCCGATGTTCCCGCTCGCGCCGAATTGCTGCGCACTGCCCGTGGCGACGAGCCTCGCGCGGACCTGCTGCGGCGTCCACGTCACGCCTTGCTGCTGCGCGACGCTCGAGAGGATGGCGGCTGCCCCCGTCACGATCGGCGACGCACTGGACGTCCCGCCGAACGTGTCGGTGTAGGCGTCGTTCGACATCGAGGCGCCTTGCAGGTCGCCGTAGCCGGTCGTGACGACGCACTCTCCCCAGCCCTGCACGTTGACGCGAGGCCCGAACGTGGAGAAGCTCAGGCGGCCTCTCGCTGGGCTGCCGCATCCGGGTGCGGCTCCGGCGCCGACGATGATCGCGCCCGAGTCCGCCCGTCCGTCGGGGAACGGGCTTCCGTAGTCGCCGGTGTCGCCGAGATCCTCGTTGCCGTTGCCGGCAGCCTCCACGACGACGATGCCCGCCGATGTCGCGCTGACGATCGCGTCGTAGTAGGCCTGCACCCACTCGACGGCGACGCAGCCGACCTGGCTCGCACCACACCCGCCGTTGGCGCCGGCGGTTTGCTGCTCGATCAGGATCACGTCACCAGGCCCGAGGGCCGCCGCAGCGGTGTCGATCGAATCCGCGAGGTCGTAGCCGTCCCCGGTGTTGTTCGCGTTGACGAGCCCGATGCCGGCGCCGTGCGCGATCCCCGTCACTCCGAGCGAGTCGTTCGTCGAGATCAGCTCGCCGAGCACCGCCGTGCCGTGATCGTTGTTCGAGAACGGATCGCTGGGTGTCCCGTTCGGGATCAGGACGCCGCCACCGGAGGCGGCGTCCAGATCCTCGTGGCTCTGATTCCAGCTGTACTCGACGTCGACGATGCGCACGTTGCCGCCCGTGCCGCCGGGAATCGTCCACGCGTACTCCGCGTCGATCCCGTCCGTCGCCGCGTTCAGGTACCCCTGGTCGTCCACGAAGCTCGGGGTCACCGGCGGCGGCGACGGAAGCGGCTCGAGGTATGCGGTCTGGACGATGTCGAGCCCGCGCAGGTCCTTCACGAGCGCGGCCGCATCGCGCGAGGGCGGCAGCACCATCCGGTACCAGAGGTTCTTGTCGGGCTGCTTCTTCCCGGTCCGGCGCTCGTTCCGCGCCTTCTCGGCTGCAAGTTCCTCCTCCGAGCGCGAGAAGAGGCGCTGGATGCGCACGCCCGGGTACTGCCGCAGGACCGCGCGGAGCGCGGAGACGTCCGTCGATCCCACGGAGACGAGCGTGGTGCCGCGAAGCCGGATGGCGCTTCCGTCCACGAACTTGACGTGGAGCCGGTCCTTCGCGTTCGCCGCGGCGGCCGAGCGTGCCTCGTCGGTGACGAGCGCGCCCGCCACGGAGAGCGCCGCAGCGAGGCTGACGACTGCGGCGAGCGCCGCAGCTTTCTTGCTGAGCATGGATCCCCCCTTGTGATGAGTGGCACGAGTATGAACCGGCGGACAGGGCCGGTCAATGCGCCGTTCGGGGGGCTACGGGCGGCCGCCGGTGTGCCGCTGCCACTCGCGGACGAGCCGGATCGCAGCGAGACGGAGCCGGCGCTCCGTGTCGCGGAGCGAAGCCGCCTCCTCGAACGACTGCCGCGCGAGCGCGGCGTCCTTCTCGGCCGCGAGGCGCCCCAACTCGGCGAGCACCTCCGGCGCGAGCGGCGGCGATGTCAGCTCGATGGCGTCGGCCTCCGGCTCGCCCTGCGCGAGCTGACCCGGGCCGGACAGCTTCCGGACGATCTCGTTGCGGATCTTTTCGGCGTCCGCGTCGAAGTCGAGCAGGATTCGCGCAGCCAAGCCCTCCTTCTCCCGCACGAGGCCAAGCAGGATGTGCTCGGTGCCGATGTAGTCGTGACCGAGCGAGACGGCCTCGCGCAGCGCGAGCTCGAGCGTCCGCTTCCCGCGAGGCGTGAACGGGATCTGGCCCGTCGTGACCTCGTCGCCCTGACCCACGATCCGCGCCACCTGGGTGCGCACCTCTTCCACGGTGACGTCGAGCTGCTCCAGCACGCGCGCGGCGATTCCCTCCTCCTCGCGCAGCAGGCCGAGCAGGATGTGCTCCGTTCCGATGTACGGGTGACCGAGCCGGCGCGACTCGTCCTGCGCGAGGACGACGACCTGCCGAGCGCGCTCGGTGAACCGCTCGAACACTTCGACGAGCGTAGCGGCGCGCGAGGTGTCCGACTGAAGTCGGACACCTGGCCCGGTCGGAGCTACGCCGCCTTGATCTCCATGATCTTGAACGTCACCACGGAGCCGCGGGGGGTCGTGACCTCGACGGTCTCGCCCTTCTTGTGCCCCATGATCGCCTTGCCGACCGGAGACTCGTTCGAGAGCTTCTGCTCGGCGGGGTTCGCCTCCGCGGAGCCGACGATGTGGTACTCGATCGTCTCCTTCGCGTCGACGTCACGCAGTCGCACGACCGACCCGACCGAGACGACGCTCGTGTCGACCTCGGACGTGTCGATCACCCGGGCGTGCGCGAGCCGCTCCTCGAGCTGCGCGATCTTGTGCTCGAGCATCGCCTGCTGGTTCTTCGCGTCGTCGTACTCGGCGTTCTCGGCGATGTCGCCGAACTCGCGAGCCGTGCGAATCCGCTCGGCGATCTCCCGGCGGCGGTCGCCGCGCAGGAGATCGAGCTCCTGCTTGAGGGAGTCATACCCCTCGGCGGTGAGGATCACGTCCTTCAAAAGAGAGACCTCCGAGTAGCCAGAAACGAGAACGAGGCGCCGAGCGCGCCACGCGGACGCGCATGGTAGCGACCACGGCCGTGCTTTTGCAACCCCTCCTGCGAGGCGGGCGCCCGCAGGCGGCCCACTACCATTCGAGACGATGCTCGACCTCCGCCAGCCCTGGTCGATCGGGCCCGTCGAGATCCCGACGAGGCTCGTCCTGGCGCCCATGGCGGGCGTCAGCGTGCAGGCTTTCCGCCGTCAGGGACGCCGCTTCGGCGCCGGCCTCGTCTGCTCCGAGATGGTCAGCTGCGCCGGGATCGAGCACCGGAACGAGCGCACCCTCGGCTACCTGCGCGTCGCCGCGGACGAGCATCCGCTCGCGATCCAGCTCTTCGGGTCGGAGCCGCACTCGATGGCCGAGGCCGCGCGCATGGTCGAGGCGGCCGGCGCGGATCTCGTCGACCTGAACTTCGGCTGCCCCGTGCGGAAGGTGACGAAGACCGGGGCCGGCGCGACGCTGCTCGACGACCCGGATCGGGCCGCGCGCATCGTCTCGGCGATCGCCGACGCTGTCGACGTCCCGGTCAGCGTCAAGCTGCGGCGCGGTCTCCGCAACGGGTCGCGCGACTGCCTCGTCGTGGGGCCGAGGCTCGTCGAGGCGGGCGCCGCGTCGCTGACCCTCCACCCGCGCTCTGCCCAGCAGATGTATACGGGCGCCGCCGACCACGCGCTGACGGCGGAGCTCGTCGCCCTCGTCGACGTCCCTGTCGTGGCGTCCGGCGACATCGTGTCCCGTGCGAAGGCGCAGGCCGTGCTCGCGACGACGGGGGCTGCCGCCGTGATGGTCGGCCGCGCCGCGCAGGGCAACCCGTGGGCGCTCGAGGAGATCGTCGACGGTGCCGGGCGCGAGCCGTCACGTGAGGAGATCGTCGCCGAGCTCGTCCTCTTCGTCCGCGAGACCGTCCGCGAGCTCAGCGAGCGTCGCGCGAGCGGCTTCCTGAAGAAGTTCTACGGCTGGTATCTCGGCCGCGGCCGCTTCCCGCGACCGTTCAAGCAGGAGCTGGTCGTCCTCGACTCGACCGAGGAGGTCGAGCGGCGCCTGATCGCCGCGGCACCGGGCGCGATCCCGCTGATCGAGCTGCTCGAGGCGGAGATCCCCTCCGGCGACGAGGTGACGCTGGAGCTCCCCATTTCGGTCTACGGCGGCGGCTGACGCCGGGCGAATAGAGGATGTTGCGACCGCGACAGCGGTGCGCCTTCAGGGGTCTGCCCCGCCCGCAGGGCGGGATCCGAGCGGGAGGATCCCGCTCCTGCGGGATCCTCCCGCGAACAAGCCTCAGTGCGAGCGGCCGGCGGTCGCCGCCAGGGCGCCGAGGCCGACGAAGATCGTCCCCGAGACGTAGCGCTGGGCGCGAAGGAAGGTCCGGCTCTTGCGCAGCACGGCCCCCGCCGTCCCGGCGACGAGCGCCCACACGAGGTCACTCGAGAGCGCGATCACCACGAAGATGGCGCCGAGCACGGCGAGCTGGCCGCGCGTTGACTCGTGCGGGTCGACGAACTGCGGCAGGAAGGCGAGGAAGAAGAGCGCAGTCTTCGGGTTGAGCACGTTGACGACCACACCCCGGCGGTACGTCCGCGCAAGCGTCAGCTCGGGCCTCCGGCCGCCGATCCGGTCGCCCGCCGAGAGCAGTGTGCGGATCCCGAGCCAGACGAGGTAGGCGGCGCCCAGGAGCTTGACCACGGTGAACGCCTCCGCGGAGGCGGCGAGGAGCGCGGACAGGCCGATCACGGCAGCGAGCACGTGCACGAGCCCTCCGCTCGCGATTCCGAACGCGGACACCACACCGGCCCGCCGGCCGCCGTGCACGCTCTGCGCGACGATGTACAGGACGGCCGGCCCCGGTACCACGGCCAGCAGGAAGGCCGCGAGCGCGAACACCGCGAGCGTTCCGGCGTCCGGCATCACGCGTTCAGGTCCCAGACGAGGCGCAGGCCCTCGAGCGTGAGGAACGGGTCGACACGATCGATCGTCGCGCTGTGCGGCGCGATCAGCTCCGCAAGGCCACCGGTCGCGATGACCGGCGCGTCGCGCGCGTCGAGCTCGGCGCGGATGCGCGCCACGATCCCGTCGACCTGCCCCGCGAACCCGTAGACCAGCCCGCTCTGGAGCCCGCCGACCGTCGTCTTCCCGATCACGCTCGGCGGCGCGGCGAAGTCGACGTTCACGAGTCTCGCCGCGCGGGCGAAGAGCGCCTCCATCGAGATCTCGATGCCGGGCGCGAGCACCCCGCCGACGTACTCGCCCTGCGGAGAGACGACGTCGAAGTTCGTCGACGTCCCGAAGTCGACCACGATCGCCGGCGCGCCGTACTGCTCCCGTGCCGCGACGGCGTTCACGATCCGGTCGGGCCCGACCTCCCGCGGGTCGTCGTAGCGGATCGGGATGCCGGTCTTGACTCCGGGCCCGACGACGAGCAGAGGCGCGTCCGCCCAGCGCTCGGCCAGCCGCTGCCACTCGCGCAGGATGCTCGGGACCGTGGTCGAGAGGCAGATGCCGTCGACAGAGTCCGGATCGAGGAGACCGCCGAGGAGCACCGCCAGCTCGTCGCCGGTCCGCGTCCGGTCGGTCGCGACCCGCCAGTCCTCCGCGAGCTCTCCCGCCTCGTAGAGGCCGAGCACCGTCTGGGTGTTGCCGACGTCGACTGCGAGCAGCACGTGCGCGAGCTTAGTGCGGCGAGGCTAGAACGCGTCGTCGTCGTCCGGGCGGCGGAGGTCGCCGAGGCGCTCCGCGAGCGCTTCGGCGGTGAGGCGCGGCTCGTCTCCCTCGCCGCGCAGCTCCTCGACCGTCACATCGCCGGACGTGTAGACCTCGGCGCGGGGGATGATCCGGGTCGGGCGGTTCTTGTCCCACACCCAGACGTCCTCCATCTGCGCATGGAAGAACGGGTAGCTCGCCTGCGGCACGACCTTCAGGTCGAGCTTGTTGCAGAGGTACGTCGCGTCCTGCGTGAGCACGCAGTAGCGGAACAGCGGGAAGACCGCCGTGTACTCGCGCTTCAGCTGGAGCTCCAGCTCCGCCTCGAACTCGTCCAGCTCGTCCAGGTGGCTCATGCCGTCAGTGTACGGCGTCCGCCCGCGGGCCCGTCCCTTGCGGGGGCGTGTCCAGCGCGCGAAGCAGCTCGGCGGCGGTTCCGCGCCCCGGCACGAGGGCGTTCGGCGCCAGCTCGGAGAGCGGCTCGAGCGCGAACCGGCGCTCGTGGAGGCGCGGGTGCGGCACGTCGAGTCCCGGCTCCTCCAACACGAGGTCGCCGTAGAGCAGCAAGTCCAGATCGATCGTGCGTGGCCCCCAACGCTCCTCGTCGTCGCGGGCGCGGCCGAGCCGGCGCTCGACGTCGAGCAGGGCGTCGAGCAGCTCGCGGGGCGGGAGGTCGGTCTCGACGGCGACGACGCCGTTCAGGTAGCGGGGCTGCTCTACCGGCCCCCACGGCTCCGTCTCTCGCAGCGACGAGACGCCGACGACGGCCACGCCGGCGAGCTCGTCCACGAGCGCGACGGCCCGTCGGATCGTGGTCTCCCGGTCGCCAAGATTCGCACCGAGCCCGACGTACGCGCGCACGAGCGGACGGTACCCGTGCACAGCTGCGTCCGGCTCATAACATCGCCTTAATCGGATTCCCACGGTCCTCACACGGACCTCCGATTGGATGGGAGCTCACCCCGTGTCACTCCTCTCCTTACCGCGTCTCCTCGGACTCCTCGGACTGGCGGGCCTCGTGCTCACGCCGGCCGTCGCAGCGGCTCCACGTGTGGCCGGCCCTGCGACGATGGTGCAGCTCACGAAGCCGGCCGCATGCACGGAGAGCGTCGCGCTCGCTCGAGCGGGCGCACGCGAGATCGATGCCCGGCTGCG
>DASSBI010000206.1:0-8163 GCA_035698965.1 Gaiella sp.
CGAGATCGTCGTGCCGGAGCTCGAGGGCAAGCGGCACGGGAAGAAGATCACCGACCTGATCCAGCGCGGGCAGCAGATCCTCGTGCAGGCGGTCAAGGACCCGATGAAGACGAAGGGCGCGCGGCTCACGACGGAGATCTCGCTCCCGGGGCGGTTCCTCGTCTACGTGCCGAACGGCGAGGGCCTCGGCGTCTCGCGCCGGCTCGAGGACGCCGAGCGCAACCGCCTGAAGGACATCCTCAAGAGGATTGCGCCCTCGACGGGCGGCGTCATCGTGCGCACGGCGGCCGAAGGCGCCTCGGCGGAGGACATCGAGCGCGACCTCGTCTTCCTCCAGCGGCTCTGGAAGACGATCCAGGCCCGCCAGAAGCTCGCGACGGGCCCCGAGCTCGTGTACCAGGAGGCGGAGCTGCCGCTGCGGATCGTCCGCGACCTCTTCGCCGGCGACTTCGTCGCCGCGCACGTCGACTCCGAGCGCACCTACAAGCGCATCGTCGGCTACTTGAAGAAGACGTCGCCGCACATGATCGAGCGGGTCCACAGGACGAAGGACAAGGAGCCGCTCTTCGCCAAGTCCGGCGTCGACAAGGAGATCTCCTCGACGCTCGACCGTCGTGTCGACCTGCCCTCGGGCGGTTACCTCGTGTTCGACTACGCGGAGGCGTTCACCGTCATCGACGTCAACACGGGCAGCTTCGTGGGCTCGCGCTCGAAGAGCTCGACCCAGCGTCTCGAAGACACGATCGTCAAGAACAACCTCGAGGCCGTGAAGGAGGTCGTCCGCCAGCTGCGGCTGCGCGACATCGGCGGGATCGTCGTCATCGACTTCATCGACATGGCGAACCCGAAGAACAGGCAGGCCGTCGAGGAAGCGTTCCGCACGGAGCTCGAGCGGGACCGGACGAAGACGTACGTCGTCGAGATCTCGCCGCTCGGCCTTGTCGAGATGACACGTCAGAAGGTGACGGACGGCCCACGCGAGGTGATGACCCGGAAGTGCCCGACGTGCGCGGGCGACGGGATCGTCGTCTCGGACGCAACGATCGCGCTCCAGGTCGAGCGCCGGCTCAAGGCGCTCGCGGTCGCGGGGGCCGGGTCGCGCGTCCAGGCCTACCGGATCGCTCTCCATCCGCGGACGCTCGCCCTTCTCGCCGGCGCCGGCGGTCAGCGGCTCAGTGCGCTCGAGGACGCGACCCGCAGGCGGTTCTTCCTCGTCCCGGCCGAGGGTCACGCCCACGCGGACCACTTCGAGGTGCTGGCCGAGGGACGCCGTGACGACCTCGCACCGCAGACGTCCCTGACCGAGGGGGCCGAGGTCGAGCTGAAGCTCGTCGAGATCGACCTCCACGACGGCACCGCGGCGGTCGGGAAGGTCGACGGCATGAACGTCGTGGTCGCCGACGCGGCGAAGCTCGTCGGCAAGAAGGCGAAGGTCACGATCGGGCGGCTGCTCGAGGGCCAGGCGTTCGCGACGCTCGTCGCCGGCGATCCCGGCATCGCCCCGATCACCTTCGAGAGCGAGGCCGAGAAGCCGACCCGCGCACCGGCGCGCCGCAAGTCCGACGAGCCCGAGGCCGCGGAGCCGGAGGCCGACGCGACGGTCGAGGCCGAGCCCGAGGGCGAGGACGCCGACGCCGTCGTGGAAGGGGAGGCCGAGCCCGAGGAGGCGGCGACGGACGACGCCGGCTCGCCGACGCCCGCCAAGAAGCGGACCCGGCGTGGCTCGCGCGGTGGGAAGCGACGCAAGAAGCCGGCCGCGACTGTCGACGACGCCGACGCCGACGAGCAGCCGTCCGAGCCTGGCCCGTCGGCCGAGGCCGAGGCCGAGCCCGAGGCGCCGCCGGCGGCGGCGGACGACGCGCCCGTCGAGAGGCCGGCGCCGAAGCGCCGCGCTCCCCGGATCCACGTCCCGGACGACGGTGCGGCAGACGCTGCCACCGAGCCCGAGACGGCTCTCGAGGAGACGCCCTCCGCGGCCGACGGTGACGGCGACGGAGCCGCGCCGCGAAAGCGGACACGGCGCGGGTCGCGTGGCGGCAGGAACCGCAAGAAGAAGACCACGGCCGCGGTGAACGGCGACGGCGCCGAGACCACCGAGGCTTCGGCGGCCACCGAGCCCGACGCGGCCGAGACTGCCGCCGTCAGGCTCGAGACGAACGGCGACGGCGCGCCGCCGGAGCGGGCGCCAAAGGAGGTCGCCGTCGAGGCCGCGGACGCGTCGGCCGACCCGCCGGACGAGGCCGGGTACGTCCCGATGTCCGAGTGGATCGAGGACTTCGACCGTCGGCCATGACCGCGTCCGGGCCACGGATCTCCGCTACAATCCTGCCGCTCGCGGGCACTGCCCGCGTTTTCCTCGTCAGAAGGCCTCGAGCATGAGCTACGCGATCATCTCCGTCGGTGGCAAGCAGTACCGCGTCCGCGAGGGCGAGCGGCTGCTCGTCGACCGTCTCGCGCTCGACGACGGCGCGTCGTTCAGGCCCGCCGTGCTGCTCGCGGGCGGCTCCGGCGATCCGCAGATCGCGCCGGCCGACGTCGTCGTCGAGGCGACCGTGCTCTCGCAGGAGAAAGGCCCCAAGATTCGCATCGGCAAGTACAAGAAGCGGACGGGCTACAAGCGCCACACGGGCTTCCGCTCCTCGCTCACCCGCATCCAGATCGAGTCGATCGGCGGCAAGGGATCGAAGGGCGAGCGCGCGAAGCCGAAGCAGAAGGCGACGTCCGAGCCGGCCGCTGCGCCCGCCGAGGCTGTGTCCGGGCTGCCCGAGGGCTACGAGGGCCTCACGGTCGCGCAGATCAAGGAGGCCGCGTCGTCGTGGGACGCGGACGCCGTCGCCGCTGCCCTCGACTACGAGCAGGCACACGGCAAGCGCAAAGGCGCCATCGCCGCGCTCGAGGCCGCGACCACAGAGGAGGAGAGCTAATGGCACACAAGAAGGGGCTCGGCTCCTCCAAGAACGGTCGCGACTCACAGAGCCAGCGGCTGGGCGTGAAGATCTTCGCGGGCCAGGAGGTCAAGGCCGGGATGATCATCGTCCGCCAGCGCGGCACCCGCTTCCGCCCGGGGCCGGGCGTCGGCATCGGCCGCGACGACACGCTCTTCGCCCTCCGTCCGGGCGTCGTCGAGTTCCATCGCAGCGGCGAGCGGCGCTCGATCTCGGTCACGGCGACCGCCGAGGCCTGACGCCGGAGGCCGCTTCGCGGCGGCTTCGGTGGCTCCGTGTTCCACGACCGTGCCCGCATCGTCGCCCGCTCGGGACGCGGCGGTGACGGAGCGCTCAGCTTCCGACGCGAGAAGTACGTCCCCAGGGGTGGGCCCGACGGGGGGGACGGCGGCCGCGGCGGCGATGTGACGCTCGTCGCCGATCCGTCGCTCCGCGACCTGTCCTCGCTGCGCGGCCGGCGCGTCTTCGCCGCCGCGCGTGGCGGGAACGGCGGCGGCTCGCGCAAGCACGGTGCGGACGGCACGCCCGTCGATCTTGCCGTGCCGGTCGGGACCCAGGTGACGGGGGAGGACGGTGGGGTCGTATCGGATCTCGCGCGGGCGGGGGCTCGCGTCGTCGTGGCGCGCGGCGGCGCCGGTGGACGGGGCAACGCGCGCTTCGCGACGCCGACCCGGCAGACGCCGCGCTTCGCGGAGACAGGGATGCCGGGCGAGGAGCTGGCGCTCGAGCTTCGCCTGAAGCTGGTGGCCGACGCCGCGCTTGCAGGGCTTCCGAACGCGGGCAAGTCGTCGCTCCTGCGCCGCATCTCGAACGCGACGCCGAAGGTGGCCGACTACCCGTTCACGACGCTCCAGCCCGTGCTCGGGACCGTCGAAGCACGCGATGGGACACAGTTGACCGTCGCCGACGTGCCCGGCCTGATCGAGGGCGCGAGCGACGGCGTCGGCCTCGGCCACGCGTTCCTCGCGCACCTCGAGCGCGCGCGCCTGCTCGTGCACGTGATCGACGGCTCCGAGGGCGACGCCGACGACCGCTTCGCGACGATCGACCGCGAGCTGGCGCTGTACGGCGCGGGCCTCGACGAGCGGCCGCAGATCGTCGTCCTCAACAAGGCCGACCTCACGCCCCATCCGGCGCGGTTCTCGCTCGACGACGCGCGCATCGTCGCCGTCCATCGGGTCTCCTGCGCCACGGGTGCGGGAATCGAGGATCTGAAGCGCGCACTCTTCGCGCTCTGCCCGGCGGCGCCCGAGCTCGGCGACGATGAGGCCGAGCTGCCCGAGTTCCTGGACTACCGCCCTGCCCCTCCGGCGCGGCGATCGTTCCGGATCCTGCGCACCGACCGGGGGTTCCGGGTCGTCGGCGCGATCCCGGGCGACGACGAGCTCGAGGAGGCGCTGCGCGGTGCGGGCATCCGCCGCGGTGTGCTGGTCGAGATCGGGGACGAGGAGCTCGAGTGGGAATGAGCGTCGGCGTCCTCGGCGGCGCGTTCGACCCGCCGCACGTGGGCCACGTCGAGCTCGCACGGCGCGGGATCGAGCGGTTCGACCTCGACCGGCTGCTCGTGCGCGTCATCGAAGAGCCCGGCCACAAGGACGTCGCGACCGCGCCGCAGATCCGCCTCTTCCTCGCCGAGCTGGCGTTCGCCCCGCTGGACGAGGCAGAGGTCTCCCTCGATCCGTTCCCGCGGACGGTCGACTCGCTCGAGGCGCTGGCGCTCGACGATCCGGTCTTCCTGGTCGGCGCGGACGAGTTTGCGAGCTTTCTCGCCTGGAAGGAGCCCGAGCGGGTGCTCGACCTCGCGCGCCTCGGCGTGGCCACACGTCCGGGCGTCGACTGCGCGAGCCTCGACGACGTGCTTGCCCGACTCGGCCGGCCCGACAGGGTCGTCTTCTTCGAGATCGACCCACTGCCGGTCTCGTCGTCCGATATCCGGTCGCGCGCCGCAGCGGGTGAAACGATCTCCGGCCTCGTCCCGGGCGCGGTCGCGGCCGAGATCGGGCGCCTCGGTCTCTACGGCGCCGAGTGACCGGTACGCCGTGCCCGGGGCTATGCTTCGTGGCAAGAGATTGCTTGTGTTGAGGCAACACAAGCGGTGACCGACTGGACGACTGCGACCTGAGCTCTCTCGAAACCGCACGACGCATCGCCGCTCTCTGCGAAGAGAAGCTGGCGACGGACGTGGCCATCCTCGACATGGGGTCGGTGTGCGACTACACCGACTACTTCGTGATCGCGACCGGGAAGAACCCTCGTCTGACGAAGGCGATCCACGACGAGGTGTACGCCGTGCTCAAGCGCGATGCGAAGCTGACGCCGCGCTCTTCGAGCGGCCTCCCGGAAGCGAGTTGGATCGTCGACGACTACCTCGACGTCGTACTCCACGTCTTCACGCCGGAGACGCGCGCGTACTACCGCCTCGAGGATCTCTGGGACGACGTCCCGAAGCTCGAAGCCGCAGCGACGGCGTAGCGGTTCGGGGCATGCGTCTGGTGTCCGACTTAAAGTCGGACACCAGTGGCCGCCAACCCCCCTGTCAAGGCGACTGGGCCGACGACCACGCCGTTACACTGAGCAGCCTGGGGCCGTAGCTCAGCTGGGAGAGCGTCGCGCTGGCAGCGCGAAGGTCAGGGGTTCGAGCCCCCTCGGCTCCATCACGTGAACGATCCGCGGGAGACAGAAGCTCCCACCTCCATCGGGATGGAATTGCCGCGTCGGTCCGTCGGTGCGGCGGCCGCGGTCCTCGACGACCTCGGACGCATTCTGCTCGTGCGCCACACGTGCGGGCCGCTGAACTGGGAGCTGCCCGGCGGCATGAGCGAGCCTGGTGAGTCTGTCGAAGGGACGGCGCTCCGGGAGCTACTCGAGGAGACGAGCCTTCGCGCACAGGTCGATCGGTTGACCGGCATCTACTACCAGCGGGAGAACGACAGCCATCACCTGGTCTTCCGGTGCTCCGTCGAGGGCGACGCCGTGCCCGTGCCGAGCTCGGACGAGATCGCCGAGTGCGGCTTCTTCCGGCGCAGCGAGCTCCCGCGTCGATCAGCGACTTCACCGCGCGCCGGATCGACGACGCCATCGCCGGCATTGCGCCCGAGGCTGTTGTGACGATCGAGCGCGTAGCCTGGCTCGAATGACAGGACGACCGTCCAACTGTACCACCTAAGTGGTACAGTTGGTGCCATGGCCCGCGTTCAGGTGACCGTCGACCCGGAGTTGGAGGTTGCACTGGCGGAGTTCGGCGCCGGCACACCGCGCTCGAAGGCGATTCGCGACCTCGCCGTCCGCGGCGCCGAGTCGCTCCGGATCGACCGGGAGCGACGCGAGGAGGGATTGGCGACGTTGCGGCGGATCGCCTCGGGAGAGGACGAAGGATTCGACTTCGCCGTCTCCGAGGCTCTGCACCGTGAGCGCACCTGAGCCCTACGGGGACGGCGCGCTCGTCGTCTTCGACACCTCTGCATGGAACCGTCAGCGCTCGCGTCCCGACGTGGTCGAGCGATGGCGTGCGACGCTCGATCGCGGCACGCTGGTCGTATGCCCGATCGTCGCGCTCGAGCTGCTGGCGTCTGCCCGCGACGAGGATGCCTTTCGGCGGCTCGACGACGCGCTCGCGACGTTGCCTCAGGCGCCGGTGACACGCTCGGCATGCAGCGCCGCGCTCGGCGTCTCACGGGAGCTACGCGGCGAGCGGAGGTTGCCGGCGACCGACTACCTGATCGCCGCGGCGGCGGCGGAGCGCGGTGCGTCGGTGCTCCACTACGACCGTCATTTCGACCCCCTCTGCCGCGTCCTCGGCATCGAGAGCGTCTGGCTCGCTGAGCCGGGCACGCTCGACTGATCGTGCCCGGGGGCGGCCATGAGGCCGCCCCCGGGCGAGGAGCTACGCGCCGACGATCGTGATCGTGCGCAGAACCTCGGCGGTCGTCGCCGTGTTCGCCGTCACCGTGACGCGGTAGGTCTTCTTCTTTGCCACCGTGAGCTTCGCCACGCGAGGCTTCACGGTGCAGTCGAGGCCGAGCGGAGCCGCGCCCTGGCTGACCGCCACGAGCTTCGACTTCAGGTAGCTGCGGATCGTGTACCCGACGGTCGTGCCGGCTGCGTTGTTCGCGCAGTACTCGCGCAGGTAGACCGTGATCTTCGGGTTCTTCGTGCCGCCGCGGACGGTCATCTTGCCGTTGACCGGGCTGAGCGGCCTGGCCGTCCTGGCGAAGGCGGGCTGGGCCCGCTTCGGCGATGCGTCCTGGCGGTAGATCCCGCTCTGCCAGAGGCTGCCCTGCGAGTCCTGCATCACGAACCAGACGAACATCTGGACGCGCGGGTCCTTGCGGGCCATACCGATCGCCTGCGGAATGTAGGCGGCCTGCTGCGCCTCGGTGACGCCCTTCGGCTCGCCCGGCTTGGTCTCGTTGCCGTACTCCGTGATCCAGATCGGGACGTTCTTGCGCTTGAACGCGGCGTCGAGGTCCTTCTCGAAGCGCGGGAAGCTCTTGAGCGTCACGTTCGGGTAGCGGACGAGCTGCGTCGGCTTCTGGTTGACGGGGAACGGGTACGGGTGCTGGGCCCAGGCGTCGAACTTGACGCCCTTCATGTTGGCCGCGACACCCTTCATGAATGTCGCCGGGGCGACGGTGTCGGTGCCGGCGCGGGGCTTGTCACGCCCGTTGGACGAGGTCTCCCCGATCCCGATCTGGGCGCTGCGGTTCCCGGCCTTGATGCCCGTGATGCCCGCCTTCGCGAGCTTGGCGTAGTTCGCCGGGCTGACGATCTTGCCCTTCGAGTTGAACTGCGGTACGAGGAACGTCGCGAGGTTCGACTCGTTCCAGATCGTGAAGAAGCGGACATACGGATAGCCGGCGTAGCGGCCGGAGTAACGGGACGCGACCGCGCGGGCGAAGTCCTGGAAGTCGGCGAGGTTCTTCGGCATCGCCTGCGGCTTCTGGCCGCCGTTCGCCCAGGAAGGCGTGCCCCACAGAGTGATGAGCACCTCGGTCCCGCGCTGCTGCGCGTTTCGGACGAACTCGTCGATGTCGCCGAACTGGTACGCCGGGTCGAAGGGGTCGGTCGCCTGGGTGGGACGCGTCGGCGCCACCTTCGTCCAGTCGACGATCGTCCGCAGGATCGTCGCGTTGTTCGCGCGCGCCCGGTCGAGAGCGTCCAGGCGCGTGCCGTCCCAGCGAAACATCGGGTCGTCGTGGAAGCCGACCCACATGCGGTC
>DASSBI010000207.1:0-7195 GCA_035698965.1 Gaiella sp.
TTCGCCCTCGACCAGCAGATCACGGTGCAGACGGCGTTCGCAGGCCCGCTGAAGCTGCAACAGCGGCTCGGCTCGCTCGACGCCGCGACGATCGCCGCGACCGACCCGGCCGAGCTCGAGACGATGTTCCGCACGCCACCCGCGATCCACCGCTTCCCGGGCTCGATGGCCAAGCGTGTCCACGACCTCGCACGGCACGTGGCCGACGAGTACGACGGCCACGCCGAGCGCGTCTGGACGCAGGCGAAGGACGCGGAGGACCTGGAGAAGCGGATCCGTGCCCTGCCCGGCTTCGGTGACATGAAGGTGCTGGCGCTGTCGGCCGTCCTCGCGAAGCGGTTCGACGTCGAGATCGCGACGCCGCTCGCCCCGAGCTTCCCGACGCTCGGCGACGTCGATTCGGTCGCAGCGCTCCACGAGTACCAGGCGGCGAAGCGCGCTTCGAAGAAGGCTCGACGAGAACAACTCTGAGCGGTTGATCATCCGCGCTGAACCGGCATCAGGCATACCACCGTGGCCTCTTCCAGCAGCAAATCGGCGAACTCCACGTAGCGCACTCGGCCGCGGGCGGCAATCCGTGCACGTCGACCCGAGGCGCATCGAGCGGGACGCGCGCTCTAGCTCTCGCGAACCCGGGCGACCGCGGCTGTCCGCGTGTGGACGCCGAGTTTGGAAAAGACGTTCTCGAGGTGGCGGCGCACCGTTCCCGGGGAGATCCAGAGGCGCTCGGCGATCTGGGCATTCGTCAGCCCCTCGGCGACGAGCATCACAACCTCGTGCTCTCGGCGAGTGAGCAGGCGGGTCGACCCGCCTGTCGGCGCCGGAGCCTGTACCTCGAGCGGGACCGCACGGAAGGGCGCGACGACTGCCGCGAGCGATCGTCGCAGCGGAGTTGCCTGCCGCGCCGGCGGTCCGGAACGGTGAAGCGAAGCCCTGCGGTCGGCGGCCAACTGGTTCAGGAATCGGTGGCTCACGTCGTACATCGCCTCCTCCTTGACTTGCGGTGAGCGAGACCCTCGCCCAAGCGTCGACGTCGCCGGTCGAGCGGCGGTCGAGCGGCGGTCGAGCGGCGCAATAGGCATCTGCTCGCGACGGTGTTAGCGTCCCCGCGGAGGTGACCGATGGAGTTCCGGGTCCTCGGACCGATCGAGGTGATCGACGAAGGTGGCGTCGTCCCGCTCAACGCGGCGAAGCCACGAGCGCTCCTCGCGATGCTCCTGCTCCGCGCGAACGAGTTCGTCCCGAGCGACCGGTTGATCGATGACCTCTGGGGTGCTGCGCCGCCCGCGTCGGCGCCCAAGATCCTGCAGACGTACGTTTCCCAGCTTCGAAAGGCGCTGGGGCAGCAGGCGATCGAGACGGGACCCGCGGGCTATCGCCTCCGGGTCGATCCCGGCGACCTCGATCTGCTTCGGTTCCGCCGGCTCGCCGCGGATGGGAAGGGCAGTGACCCGGAGAAGGTGGCGTCGACCCTGCGCGAAGCGCTCGCGCTGTGGCGCGGCGAGCCGTTGGCCGAGTTCTCGAGCCAGCAATGGGCGCTCACCGAGACGACGCGACTCGAGAACCTTCGCCTCGATGTGCTCGAGCGGCGGATCGACGCCGACCTCGCCGCCGGCCGCGACAGGGAGCTGATCGACGAGCTCGAGCAGCTCGTGGCAGCACATCCGCTCCGCGAGCGTGCCCGCGGCCAGTTGATGCTGGCCCTCTATCGCTCCGAAAGGCAAGCTGACGCCCTTGCCGCGTATCGCGCGGCCCGTGAGACGTCCGTCGCGAATCTCGGCCTCGAGCCGGGCACTTCGCTGCGTGACCTCGAGCGCGCCATCCTGCACCAGGATCCCTCGCTCGACGGCACGACGCCGGGTGCTCACCAGCGCCGGTCGCAGAGCCCCCCGGCCCGACCAACGTCGTTCATCGGGCGGACGTCCGAAATGGAGGACGTTCGCGAGCGCCTGCGTGCGCGAGATGCCCCGTGTCTGACCCTGACGGGACCGCCGGGAACCGGGAAGACGCGACTAGCGCTCGAGGTCGCGGCAGGTCTGAACGAGTGGTTCCCGGACGGAGTCGTCGTCGTCGAGCTAGCGCCGCTTCGGGAGCCGGATCTGGTCGTCACAGCCATCGCCGGCGCGCTAGGCGTACGCGAGGATCCCGAGCGACCGCTCGCCGAGATCGTCGCCTCCGTGCTTCGCGACCAACGGCTCTTGCTCGTTCTCGACAACTTCGAGCAGCTCCTGACCGCCGCGCCGCTCTTGTCCGACCTTCTCGCCGACGCAGGGCACACACGAGTCCTCATCACCAGCCGGTCGCCGCTCGACATCCCCGAGGAGCGGATCTACACCGTCCCTCCGCTCGCGCTTCCCGACACGTCCCGTCCGTCGCACGTCGTCGGCCTGCGCGATATCGAGTCGATCCGGCTGTTTGCCGACCGGGCGCAGCAGGCGCGCGCCGACTTCGCGCTCTCGGAAGAGAACGTCACCGCGATCGCCGAGCTCTGCGTTCGGCTCGACGGGCTGCCGCTCGCGCTGGAGCTGGCCGCGGCGCGTGTCAAGCTCCTCACGCCCAGCGCGATCCTCGAGCGGCTCGATGACCGGCTCCGCCTGCTCAAGGCGGTGCCCGGTGCCGGGCTGCCAGAGCGGCACAGAACTCTTCGCGCCGCGCTCGACTGGAGCTACGACCTCCTGACAACCGCCGAGCAAGCGCTCCTCACGAGCCTCGGCGTGTTCGTCGGCGGGTTCTCGCTCGAGGCTGCCGCAGCTGTCGCGGGCGAACTCGACGCAGAGGTGGCCGACGGGATCGAGTCTCTTCTGGACAGCAGTCTGCTGCGGATCGAGCGGATGTCCGGAGGCGAGCCCCGCTTCGGAATGCTGGAGACGATGCGGGAGTACTCGCTCGAGCGGCTCGCCGAACGCGGTGACGGCGAGGCCGTCCGCCGCCGACACGCGAACTTCTTCTTGCAACTGGCGCAGCAGGCTGAGCCGGCGCTGCTCGGTCCGCAGCAGGTGCGGTGGTTAGAGCGCCTCGACAGCGAGCGCGGAAATCTCCGAGCGGCCCTCGCCTGGTCGACCGAAAGTGGAGAAACGGAAATCGGGCTGCAGACCGCTGCCGGGCTCTGGCGGTTCTGGCAGATGCGGGCCGGCGACGCGGAAGGCCGGGAGCATCTCGATCGCCTGCTCGCCGGGGGGGCCGGCTCGCGCTCAACGCGTGCACTCGGGCAATCACGCGCGGCTTCGCTCGCCCTCTACCAGGGTGACTTCAACGCCGTTCGAGGCTACATCGACGCGAGCCTCCCGGTTCATCGCGAGTTGGGGGACGACTGGAACATCTCGAATGGCCTCCAGCTTCTCACCATGACCCTGCTTGCGGAAGGTGACGCCAATCAGGCGCGTGCCGCGGCCGAGGAAGCGCTAGAAGTGGCGCGCCGCACGCAAAACGCAACGAGCGAAGCGTACGCCCTGGCGAATATGGGCATCGTCCTTGCAGTCCACGGACAGCTGGACGAGGCGCAACGGTCGATTGAGCAAAGCGTGCGGAGAGCGCGTGAGTCAGGCAACTTGCGCAGCGTTGCGAACTGGACGAAGGCCCTCGGGGGGGTGGCTGTAATGCAAACGGATTACCCTCGGGCGCGCGCGCTGTTCGAGGAGAGCCTCGCGATCTACCGCAGTCTCGCTGATCCTTGGGGCACCCTCGGCTCGCTTTCGGGCCTTGCGCTCGTGGCTCTCGAACAGGATGACTACGGAACCGCGCGGCACCTGCTGGAGGAGACCATCGGGCTCCTGCAGAGAAGCGGCCACCACTTTCGCGTAGCGAACAGCCTCGAGATCGCGGCGCGGCTCGCTGCAGCCCAGAATCGGCATGGAAGCGCTGCCCGCATGTACGCAGCGGCGAACATCGTTCGCGGCGCGATGACCGTCGGCATATTCGAGTGCGAAGCCTGGCCCGATCCCGCCCCGAAGATCGCCGACCTCCGTTCCCTGCTCGGCGAGCGTGAATTCGCCGACGCTTGGTCCCAAGGCAAGGCGATGACGCTTGACCAGGCGATCGCCTATGCGCTCGACCTCGCGACCGCACTTCCAGCTGGGCGGCAGCTAGCCGTTCATTCGTCAACCTGAGAGGGATCCGAAAGCGCGGTCGAGACGAGCAGCCCGGCGCCACCGGACGGATACCGTGAGCCGATGGTCTTCGAGGGGGGATCGTCGCCGCCCTCGATCTGCGCACCCACGAGGCGGTCGTCGAGCACACCGACGGGCGAGTCGGGCGGATAGCGCTCACGCCCGACAGGCCGGTCCGTGACGTCACACGCGCGGTCCTCGCTGCCGCGGGCGAGCTCGCGGGCGCGTTCACGTTCGACCCGACGCCGCAAGAGGTGACGTGGACCGTCCCGCTCGACGAGGACGACGAGCACGCCCGTTACGGCGCGGAGCAGGTCGCGACGTACATGCAGGCCGCGACGCGTGCCGCGCTCGTCCTTGCAGCGTTCCGCGCTCCGTATCGGGGAAACTCCACACCGGTCAACGCGTGGTGGGGCTCGTTCGACCTCGCGGTTGTCCTGTTCACGGGACATCCGGCAGAGCCGCCGTCGGACGACTTTCTCACGCACGCCGCCGCACTCGTCTCCGCCACGCATCCACCGTCTGCGAGTCGGACATAGGCCTCGCGGCCACCGCCGACGGCATACCGCCACCGATCCGCTGGCACCGAGGCTCCTGGTCTGGAACGAGGATCTCGTCCCGCTGGATAACGGCAGACTGGGGACGCATGGAGGGTGAGCCCGGGCACCAGCTGCAGGACCACGGGCACCACACAGCTTCCGGACACCGGGGACACCAGGACGCCCATGCGGGCCATGCGGGCCACGCCGACGTCTACCGGCGCCGCTTCTGGATCACGCTGATCCTGGCCGTCCCGGTCGTCGTCTACAGCGAGATGGTCCAGGATTGGTTCGGCTACACCGCGCCGCAGTTCCCGGGGGACGGTCTCGTCGCGCCCGTCCTCGGCACGGTGATCTTCTTCTACGGCGGCTGGGTCTTCCTGACCGGCGCGTGGGCCGAGATCCGCGGGAGGGCGCCGGGGATGATGCTCCTGGTCTCGCTCGCGATCACGGTTGCCTTCCTGGCCAGCGTGGCGTCGACGCTCGGGCTCTTCGACCTCGAGTTCTGGTGGGAGCTCTCGGCGCTGGTCGTGATCATGCTGCTCGGCCACTGGCAGGAGATGAAGGCGCTCGGTCAGGCGCGCGGCGCGTTGAGCGCGCTCGCGGAGCTGCTGCCCGACGAGGCCGAGAGGCTCGTCGACGGCGGAAGCGAGCGCATCCGGCTGACCGAGCTCCGGGTCGGCGACGTCGTGCTCGTTCGACCCGGCGCCCGCGTGCCCGCCGACGGCGTGATCGTCGGAGGCCGGGCCGAGCTCGACGAGTCGATGATCACGGGCGAGTCGAGACCGGTCGCGAAAGGCGAGGGCGACGCGGTCACGGCGGGTACTGTCGCGACGGATTCCGCCCTCCGCGTGCACGTGACTGCGGTCGGCGACGAGACGGCGCTGGCCGGGATCGAGCGGCTCGTCGCCGAGGCACAGGCGTCGCGCTCCCGCACACAAGCGATCGCCGATCGCGCAGCCGCGCTCCTCTTCTACGTGGCTGTCACGTCGGCGGCCGTCGCGTTCGTGGTGTGGGCCGTGCTGGGGGATGTGGACTTCGGCGTCGTCAGCGCCGTCAGCGTGCTCGTGATCTCGTGCCCGCACGCGCTCGGGCTGGCGATTCCCCTCGTGATCGCGATCTCGACCTCGCTCGCGGCCCGCAGCGGCATCCTCGTCAAGGACCGTCTCAGCCTCGAGCGCAGCCGCATGGTCGACGTCGTCCTGTTCGACAAGACCGGCACGCTGACCCGCGGCGAGCACGTGGTCACCGGTGTCGCCGGCCACGACCGCGACACGGTCCTGGCGGAGGCCGCTGCGGTCGAGTCCGAAAGCGAGCATCCGCTCGCGCGTGCGATCGTGACCGCCGCGCACGAGCGTGGTGCCGTCCCGGCCGCGCGCGACTTCAGGGCGATGAGCGGCCGCGGTGTCGAGGCGTCGCTTGACGGCACGCGTATCGCGGTCGGCGGCCCGGCCCTGCTGCGCGAGCGCAACCTCGACGTGCCCGACGAGCTCCGGTCGGAGACGGAGCAGTGGCAAAGCCGTGGCGCGTCCATCCTGTATCTCCTCCGCGAAGGCGCCGTCGTCGGCAGCTTCGCGCTCGAGGATCGCGTGCGCCCCGAGGCGCGCGAGGCGGTCGAGCGGCTGCACGAGCTCGGGATCGAGGTCGCGATGATCACGGGCGACGCCCGGCAGGTCGCCGAGGCCGTCGCCGCCGACCTCGGCATCGACGAGGTGTTTGCCGAGGTGCTCCCGGAGGACAAGGAACGTCATGTCCGCGAGCTGCAGGCACGCGGGCACAGAGTCGCGATGGTCGGCGACGGGGTCAACGACGCTCCGGCGCTCGCGCGAGCCGACGTCGGCATTGCGATCGGCGCCGGCACGGATGTCGCGATCGAGTCCGCGGGCGTGATCCTCGCCTCCGACGATCCCCGCGGTGTGGTCGGCGTCGTCACGCTCTCGCGCGCGAGCTACCGGAAGATGATGCAAAACCTCGCCTGGGCGGCCGGCTACAACGTCCTCGCGATCCCGCTTGCCGCCGGGGTGCTCGCGCCGTGGGGCTTCACCCTGCCGCCCGCCGTCGGGGCGGTGCTGATGAGCCTCTCGACCATCGTCGTCGCCCTGAACGCACAACTGCTCCGGGGGCTCGACCTCAGGCCGGGCGCATCATCCTCGCCAAGCTGATTCGGACGGCCGCTTCGCTTCTTCGTCTCCACGCCCGGGCGGCGGGCCGGCCGGCACGGCCGGCGGCCCGCCGTCCTCCGTCGCTAGCAGTCGCCCGGCTCCGCGGGGATCAGCAGGCCGCCCTCGGCGGGTGCGGCGTAGAACGTCGCGATGAACACCGTCGGAGTGGTTCCCCGGTTGATCGCGCTGTGGACGTGACCCTGACCGGGGTCGACGAACGCCTGGCCGGACGTGTACCTCGTCTCCGCGCACGTGTCGGCCTCGATGTAGGTCAGCTCGCCCGAGATGAGGTTCACGAACACGGGGCCCGCGTGGCTGTGCCAGGGGAACTGCGCGCCCGGCTGCACCGTGTACCGGACGACCACCGTGCGCGACGGGTCGTCGACCT
>DASSBI010000208.1:0-9737 GCA_035698965.1 Gaiella sp.
ACCGGCCGGCGAGCTCGAGGAGCTCCGCCGCGGCGGGCGGCGACATCGCAAGCGGCTTCTCGGAGTAGACGTGCTTGGCTGCCTCGAGCGCGGTTCGGGTCACCTCCGCGTGGACCTCGGGCGGCGTGAGATTCAGGACGACGTCGACGCCCTCGCAGGCGAGGAGATCCTCGACCGTGGTCGACGTCAGCCCGTGCGCGGCCGCGAGCGCCTCGCTCCGCAGCGGGTCGCGGTCGGCGCATGACACGATCTCGAAGCCGTCGAACGCCGCCGCGTTCTCGGCGTACGCGTGGCTGATGACGCCGCAGCCGACGATGCCGACACGGGCCGGCGACCTCATGCCGGAGCCTCCACGAGCGACCGAAGACGGGCGAGCGACTCCGCGACAGCCTCGAACGCGTCGCCGTCGGTCTCGTCCTGCTCGACGATCAGCCACTCGACCCCCGCACGGTCGGCCGCGTCCGCAAGGCCCTTGTAGTCGACGTCGCCGCGACCCAGGGGCACGTGGACCGGCCCACCGTCGCGGCGCATGTCCTTGACGTGGACGAGCGGAGCGCGACTGCCGGCGGTGTCGACCAGCGCAATCGGATCGGCCCCCGCGTACCAGGCCCAGCCGAGGTCGAGCTCGAGAAACGGCCCACCGTCCGCCGCCAGGAGCAGGTCGAGCACGCTGCGGCCGTCCGCCTGCGCCGCGACCTCCGCGTCGTGGTTGTGGAAGCCCAGCCGCAGGCCGGCGTCGGCGGCGCGCCCCGCCGCACGCACGAGCCGCGCCACGGCGGCGTCCGCCTCGGCGGGCGTGCGCGGGGGCTCGATCCAGGCGACGACCAGCCGGTCGGTGCCGAGCGTCACGAGCTCCGCGACGAGCCCCCCGAGGTCGTCCTCCGCCGCCTCGAGGCCGACATGCCTGCCGCAGACGGCGAGGCCGTGCGCGTCGAGCATCGCGCGCACCTCGTCCGGTGCGTGCCCGTGCAGGTCGTGGAGCTCGACGCCCTGGAAGCCAAGCTCGGTCGCAGCGCGGAGCGCGCCGGCCAGGTCGGCCGCCGCCGCGTCGCGGACGGTGTACAGCTGGAGACCGATCCGGCTCACGGGGCGTCCTCCTCCGGCGCGACGAAATGGTCGTCGTCGACGGCGACGAGGCCGCCTGTCGCGTCGGCCGTCGCGGACGGGCGACCGTTGGCTTCCACGGCCGAATCGTCGCCCCACTTGCGATGCAGCTGCGGCACGCACGCGAGGAGCGCGCGCGTGTACGAGTGTCTCGGATCGCCGAACACCTTCGGCGTCGGCCCGAGCTCGACGACTCGGCCGTGACGCAGGATCAGGGTCCGGTCGCTGATGTAGTTGCCGAGCGACAGGTCGTGGGTGATGAAGAGGATCCCGAGGCCCCGTCCCTTCAGGTCGCCGAGCAGGTTGAGCACGTCGATGCGGGTCGAGGCGTCGAGCATGCTGATGATCTCGTCCGCCACGAGGAGCTCGATCTCGAGCAGCAGGGCGCGCGCGACCATGAGCCGCTGGAGCTGACCGCCGCTCAGCTGGTGCGGGTACTTGCCGAGGACGTCGGCCGGCTCGAGCGACACCGCCTCGAGCGAGCTGCGCAGCGTCCGCTTCCACTCCTGGTCGGAGAGGCGCGGAAGGTAGGTCGAGCGGAGCATCCCGAGCACGCGGTCGACCTTGAAGACCGGGTTGTACGAGCTGAAGGGATCCTGGAAGACCCCCTGGACGCGCGCGTAGTAGCGTCGGAGATCGCGTCGGTTGTAGCCCGCGACGTCCTCGCCGTCGAAGCTGATCGTCCCCGCCGTCGCCGTCGTCAGCCGCAGGATCATCCGCCCGACGGTCGTCTTGCCGCTCCCACTCTCGCCGATCAGGGAGACGACCTCGCCCGGGCGGACGTCGAAGCTCACCCCGGACACCGCGGTCTGCGAGCCGCTCCCGAAGAGGCCCGTCCGGTAGACCTTCGTGACATCGTCGACCCGCAGCATCAGGCGGCGACCTTCCAGCAGGCGGCGTGACGTCCTGCCGCGAGCTCCACGAACGGCGGCTCCACCGCACACTCCTCGGTCGCGAGGGGGCAGCGCGCCCGGAAGCGACATCCCGTCGGCGGCCGCAGCAGTGAGGGCGGGCGGCCGGCGATGCCGGTCAGACGCCGCTCCTCGAAGCGCACGCCGACCTCGGGGAGCGACGCGATCAGGAGCTTCGTGTACGGATGGCGCGGGTCCTCGGTGATCTCCGCGGCGGAGCCCTTCTCGACGAGCTTGCCCGCGTACATCACGAGGATCGTGTCGGCGACCTGATAGAGGATCGACAGGTCGTGCGTGATGACGATCGTGCTCTTGACGAACCCGCGGTCGCGGAACTCGACGAGCATCTCCGCAACCGCCTTCTGCGTCGAGACGTCGAGGGCGGACGTCAGCTCGTCGGCGACGAGGAGCGACGGGTTCATCAGCGTCGAGAGCACCATGACGACGCGCTGCTTCATCCCGCCCGAGAGCTCGATCGGGTAGCGCTCGAGGACGTCGTCGGAGAGGCCGACGAGTGCGAGCCGGCGGCGGAGCTCCGGGAGCGTCTCTTCGTAGGAGACGCCGCGCGAGGAGAGGAGCTCCGAGATCATGCGGCCGATCCGCCGGATCGGGTTCAGCGCGCTCATGGCGTACTGCGGGACGATCGACACGGACCGGAACCGGTACGCGTCCATCGCGCGATCGTCGGCGATGGGCAGCTCGACGCCGTCGAGCGTGACCGACCCCTCCGCGACGCGCATGCGGCCGTCCAGGCGGATGAGGCTCTTCCCGAGCGTCGTCTTGCCGCAGCCGGACTCGCCGGCAACGCCCATGATCTCGCCGTCTGCGACCGTGAACGTCGCGCCGTCGAGCGCGCGGACGTCCCCGCGCAGCGTCCGGTAGTAGACCCGGAGGTTGTCGACGACGAGGCTCACGTCCGCCGGAGCTTCGGGTTGAAGACCTCGTCGAGCCCGACGTTCATGATGTACAGGCCGCCGACGATCGCCGTGATGCCGACGCCCGGCGGGATGAACCACCACCACATCCCCAGCTGCAGCGCCGCGTTCGAGACGGCGTTGTTCAGCATCAGCCCGAGCGACATCACCTGCGAGGGGCCGAGGCCCAGGAAGTCGAGCGTCGCGGCGATCAGCACCGCGCCGCCGAAGAGGAGGATGAACGTGAGGAAGAGGTACGAGCTCATGTTCGGCGCGATCTCCTTGACGATCACCTTGATCGTCCCCTGACCCGACAGCCGGGCGAGGCTCACGAAGTCGCGCGAGGCGAGCGAGAAGGTCTGCGCGCGGATGGCCCGCGCCGCCCAGGGCCACGACGTGAGCCCGATCAGGAGCGCCTCCGACCAGAGGCTTCCGACCGACAGGTACGCCGACACGATGATCAGCACGGCGAGCGTCGGGATCACGAGCACGATGTTCGTGACCATGCTCAGGATCTCGTCGATCACGCCGCCGAGGTAGCCGCCCAGGAACCCGATCGCCATCCCGAGCAGCCCGGCGACGGCCGCCGCCAGCGCGCCCACGATGAAGCTCGAGCGCAGCCCGTAGACGAACTGCGAGTAGACGTCCTGGCCGGGGGATGTCGTCCCGAGCCAGTGCGCGCTCGACGGCGGCTCGCCGAGCGGGTAGCCGAACTCGAACGGCGTCGCGTCCGTGAGCCACGGGCCGGCGATCGCGGCGACGAGGAACGCCAGCACGACCGTGAGCCCGACCACGAGCTTCGCGTTCCGCGCCGCGAAGTGCAGCGCCTCGAAGCGGCGGACGGGCGGCTCCGGATACGCGTCCTCGAGGGCGGCGCCCTCGCCCGTGAGGGCGATCTCCGGCGTGGCCACCAGGTCGGCGCGGGACTCCATCTACGACCCCTGGATCCCGGTTCGCGTCCGCGGATCGACGACGACGTAGAGGATGTCGACCACGAAGTTCGCGACGAGGACGCCGATGATGATGAGCAGGAAGAGCCCCTGCAGCAGGAAGTAGTCGCGGTTCTGGAGCGCGGTGATGATGAGCGTCCCGATCCCGGGGTAGCCGAAGACGATCTCCGTGACGAGCGCGCCGCCGACGACCGCGCCCAGCGCCAGGGCGAGGCCGGACATCTGGGGCAGCACGGCGTTGCCGTACGCGTACTTGCGCACGAGGGTGCTGGGCGCGCCGAGCGCCTGGAGGTAGTTGGAGTACTCGGACTCGAGCTCGTAGATGATGAGGTTCCGCATCCCGATCGCCCACCCCCCGAACGAGACGAGGAACAGGGTGAGGAACGGGAGGAACCAGTGCTGGAGGAAGCTCCACGCGAACTCCCAGGTCCACGCGGGCTGGAGCGAGAAGTCGTACGCGCCGGAGACGGGGAAGATCCCCCACTTGAACGCGAGGAAGTACGCGAGCACGAGCGCGAGCCAGACGTACGGCGTTGCGGTGAGGATGTACGCGAACGGCAGCACCGTGTTGTCGAGCACCTTGCGCCGCGCGGCCATCGCGCCCACGCGGTTGCCCGCGACGTAGCTCAGGACGATCGCCGGGACGAGCAGGGCGAGCGTGTAGGGGAGCGCCGCCCAGATCAGGTCGCTGACCGACGAGCCGACGTAGGCGATGCTCGGCCCGAGGTCGCCGTGAGCGAGCCCGCGCCAGAAGCTCGCATACTGTCGCCAGAGCGGCTGGTCGAGCCCGAAGGACTCCGTGAAGTAGCCGTGCAGCTCCTGGGACGCCGTCGAGTCGGCCTGCAGGCGGCTGATCAGCCCGTCGATCGGGTCGCCCGGCATGAGCCGTGGGATCGCCCAGTCGATCGTGACCGCGACGAAGAAGGTCAACAGGTAGAGAAGGCTCTTGCGGGCGAGGTAGCGGGTCACGCCGTCTCCATGATGGTCGGTCGAGCGGCCGAGCGGAACGCCGGCGGGAGGGTGGTGCGCCTCCGCGGCGCACCACCCTTCCCGTCCGGTTCAGGCCATGGCGTGCTCGAGCCCTAGCCCTGCTTTGCGGGCTTCAGGCGCGCGAGCGCGTCGATGCCCGTCATGTTGAGGTAGCCGTTCCAGACGCTCGGGGTGGTCTGGAGCCCCGCGCCCGCCGACTTCGGGAAGTTCGTCCAGTACGTCGTGTTGTACTGCGACCACATCCCGTTGTACCAGAGCGGAATCGCGGGCAACTGCTCGAGAATGTACTTCTGGATCTGCGACTGGATCTGCTTCTGCCTCGCGATGTTGGCCGGCTTGACCTTGTTGAGCGCGAGCGTGAGCGCCCACGGCTTCGGCCCCGCGGCGGTGAACCGCGAGTAGTTCGCGAAGGTCTGCGTGTCCGCGACCGGGAGGTGGAAGAGGTAGTCGTAGTACGTGTACGGCGTCGGGCCGAGCTGCTTGTCGTTGTTGATGACCAGGTCGAACTTGCCCGTGTTGCGCTGGTCGACGAGCCCGTTGTAGTCGGGATAGGCCGGTGTGATCTTGATCCCGGCATCCTTCGTCGACGCGGCGATGATCTGGATCGCCGTCATCCAGTCGGACCACCCGTTGGGCACGATCAGCTGGAGGTTGATCGGCTGGCCGCTCTTCGTCTCGACGAAGCCGTCGCCGTTCGTGTCCTTGTAGCCGTTCGCCGAGAGGAGCGCTTTGGCGGCGGCGATGTTGTACTTGAACCCGAGCTTCGCGACCTGGGCCTTGTCGATCCACTTGTTCCACGTCGGCAGCAGGCCGGTCGGGTTCGCCTTCGCGACGATGTTCCCGTAGTCGGCCTTGACGATCTGGTCGACGTTGATCGACATCGCGAGCGCCCGGCGGAAGGCGGGATCGTTGAGCGGCGCCTTCGTCGTGTTCGGGATCAGCCAGGCGGTGTTCGCCGACAGCATGTACGGCGGCTTCGCGTAGTACGTCTGCACCTTCCCGCCGATCTGCTTGTCGACCCCCGGGAAGAAGTTGTTCGAGAGGTCGATGTTGTTCTGCAGGAAGTTCTGCAGCGAGGCGGTGTTCTGCGTGTTGTGGATGTCGACGAGGTACTTCATCGGCATCTTGATGCCGAGCAGCTTCGTCGCCCACCAGTTGTCGCGCCGGTTCCACTGGAGCGTCCCGGACGTGCCTTTGCCGGCCCCGTACGTGAACGGGCCCGTGCCGACGAAGTACTTGTCGGTGTTTCCGGCCGTGATCTCCTTCGCGTCGTAGTTCTTCCAGACGTGCTGCGGGACGATCCCGTACGAGTAGATGTTCGTCGCCCAATCGAGGTAGTTCGGCTGGCCCTTGAAGCGGAAGCTGACGACGTTCCCCTTCGTGCCGATGCTCTGGAGACCCGTCTTCCACATCGTCGAGAGCTCGGAGCCTGCGAGCTTCCCGGTCTCGAACGTGAACTTCACGTCCGCGGCGGTGAACGGCTTGCCGTCGTTCCAGGTCACGCCCTTGCGCAGCGTGACGACGTAGGTCGTGCCGACCCACTTGCCGCTCGTGGCGAGCCACGGGATGTACCTGTCCTTGAGCGGGTCGTAACGGAACAGCGTCTCGTAGAGGAGCCCGAGCGTGCCCGTCGCGTTGCCGCTCGAGCGAAGCGGGTTGAACTGGGCGAACGGCCCCCAGGCCGTTCCCGACGTGTACAGCGTCTGGCTCCTCGGCAGGGCGCTCTCTCTGGCGCTCGCGCCCGCGGCGAGGAACGCGCCAACGGCGACCGCGACCACGAGCACGGCCACGCCCACCGATGTCCTCTTGCGTCGAATCGTCATGACGTGCTTCTTCCTCCTTCGCGTACCTGGTCGATGCGTTGGTCTCCGGGCATCGGCGCCCGGACGCCTGTGTCGTTCACGGTCGGTAGCCGGTTCTCACGAGGCCCCGAGCGGATCACCCCCTTCGTGAGACGCCGGAACGGTTTCGAGGTCGGCGGCTCGTTCCGTGGCCGGGATCACGGCAACACCCATCGGGCCGATCACCCGCGGTGCGAGCACGTCGCGCCCGCGGAGCACCGGCTCGGCGACGATGGGCTCGGCGGAGCAGTTGACGAGGACGGACGTCGTGGAGCCGCCGTGGCGCAACGCGCCGGCGACGATCCGTGGATCCGCGACCGACACCGGGCGGGCGACGCCGGCGCTCTCTGCGAGCGCTGCATACAGCCGCCAGGTGTCCTCCGGGTTGACGCGCGGCGTGCGCGCCGCCATGTGCTCGAGGGGATACGTGCAGAGGACGGTGACTCCGGAGCCGACCGCGTGGCGCAGGAGCGCCGGCCGGCCGTGGCGATCGACTGCGACGACCTCGGCGTCGACCACCTCGACCGGGAGGTAGCTCCGCGCGCTCGGCTCTCCGGCGACGGCGAACGTCAGCCTCGTGCCCGCCGCGAGGCCGCCGAGCCCCTCGACGAGCTCGAGGTCGACGACGTCGTCCTCGATGGGGTCGGTGAGGCCGTAGCGGAGCCGGTGCCGGACGCCGAACAGCTCGTCGAGCCATGTGATCCACGGCCCGTGCTGGTTGGTCGTCGAGCCCGCGAAGTACGAGAGGTACACCGTCGCGCCGCCGCCGGCGAGCTGGCGCAGGCGCTCGAGGCCCGGGGCGGTGAAGAGCTTCGTGCACGGCGCCAGGTAGAGGCGCGCCGTCGCGGGGATCCCGTCGCGCTCGCGCGCCACGGCGACCGGGAGGTCGGCTTCGCGTGCCGCGACGTAGGACTGGAAGAGCCCGTCGCGCATGTCGCCGCGGTACGCCTGGGTCGTGAAGGGCAGCTCCCGCTCGTAGTGCTCTGGCACGACGAGCGCCACGTCGCCCTTGACCGGCTCGAAGCCCTCGTCCCCGAGCCCCTCGAGCAGCGCGCCGAACTCCGCCATGGCCTGGAGCTGCGGCTTCGGCCGGCCCTCGCGGTCGGTGAGGCCGAAGTGCATCTCGAAGGGGTGGTGCCGGTAGGGATCCTCGGCGGCGAGGTCGTCGTAGTCGCAGTTGTTCCAGGCGAGCCAGCCGGTCGCGCCCGCGAGGAGCGTCGTGTGGAGCACCTGGCGGTAGTGGCCGGCGGCGAGGTCATCGGCCGCGAAGTCCGACGTGACGCCGAACTCCTCGAGCACCACGGGCTTGCCGAAGCCGCCGGCGAGCTCGCACGCGAAGGCAGCGGCGAGCGCCTGCCGGTGTTCGTCGTCCTGCATCGGGTACGCGTGCGGCCCCACGAAGTCGACGAGCGGCGCAAGAGAGCGCAGCGAGTAGCCGTTGTCGGCGCCGGAGACTTCGATTCCCCACGCACCGTCACCGACCGAGACCGGCTGGCGTGCGCCGCCGGCCCGGAGCGCCTGGACGAGGATCCGCGCCCAGGCCGTGATCTCGTCGGCCGGTGCCGGGCCGCCGTAGAGCGGCATCTCGTTCGAGAGCAGCCAGCCGACGACGGCCGGGTGCTGCGCGAAGCGCGCCGCCACCTCCTGGGCGAGCCACGCCTGCTGTCCGACAAGCCAGACGTCGCGGTAGAGATCGCGGCCGCCGCGCCACGGAGGGTCCCAGTTCTCGCCGGACATGTGGCCGACGACGAGTGTCGGGATCGTGCCGAGACCCGCCTCGAGGTGGGCGTCGAGGAAGTCCCCGAAGTGCCCGGCCACCGTCTCGTCGAGCACCTCGGGCTCGGGGACGAAGTCGGGCCAGAAGCAGAACGACCTCGTCACGCCGAGGCCGTGGCGGGCGAGCACCTCGAGCTCGGAGCGGACGACCAGGCCGTCGTAGCGCGACCACATCCGCGGACCGCCGGCCCGCGACCAGAAGTTCGCGCCGAGCCAGGTGGGCAGGTCGGTCACGCGGCGGCCTGCCGGGTCGGGCGGATGAGGCTCCGCTGCGTCTCGTGCGTCCGGGTCGTCGTCATGCTCGTGCGGGGCCGCGTTTCCGCCTCCGGTCCGTAACGTTCCGGGAACGTTTAACAGGTTTGCGGCGGATGTCAAGCCGATGACACCGAGATTTCTCCGATTTGACGCATCATCAGACGCATCGTGTAGAGTCGGCGTTCTGAAAACGGTTCCGGGAGGAGCGAGGCGACAAGCGCGATGAGCGAGGCAACGCGAGCGAGCCGGGCGACGATCCGCGATGTGGCGCGGCGGGCCGGTGTGTCCGTGGCGACGGTCTCCCGGGTCGTCAACGACCGGCCGGACGTCTCCCAGGAGACGCGGGACGCCGTGATGGAGGTCGTCCGCGCGATGAGCTTCACGACGAACCGCAGCGCGCGCGGCCTGTCGAAGGGACGCACGGGTCTCGTCGGCTGCACGATCCCCTACGTCCTCGGCGACTACTACGCGTCGATCCTCTCCGGGGCGACCGAGGCACTCCACGAACAGGAGATGCGCGCCGTGCTCTGCCCGACCCGCCACGAGCACGACCGTGAGGCGGCGCTCGTCGAGCGACTGCTCAGGGGCACGACCGACGGCGCGATCTTCGTTCTCCCGTCCGAGTCCGCCGAGGAGCTGGGCGACCTCGAGAGCCAGGGCTTCCCGTTCGTCGTGATCGACGCTCCGATGCCGCTCCCCGCGCGAGTCCCGGTCGTCTCCGCCACGCACTGGGCCGGCGCGCGATCGGCGACCGAGCATCTCCTCGGGCTCGGCCACCGGCGGATTGCGATCATCGAGGGGCGCGAGGGCTGGGTCGCGACGGAGGAGCGCGCGAACGGTTACCAGGCGGCGCTTGCGGGCGCCGGGGTGCTTCCCTCGCCGGAGCTCGTCGACCGCGGCAACTTCGAGATCGCCGACGGCTACGACGCCGCGCGCCGGCTGCTCGCGCTGGACGACCCGCCGACCGCGATCTTCGCCTCGAACGACAACATGGCG
>DASSBI010000209.1:0-18056 GCA_035698965.1 Gaiella sp.
CTGATGCCCGGCTTCGGGCGGGACGGCGGCATCGACCGGAACCCGACCCCGGAGCTGCTCGACGCGCTCACGCGGCTGCTCGAGGCGTTCCGCGAGGGGACGGAGGGCAAGGCGCAGTCGATCGTCGACCTCAACTTCAACCTGACGACGGAGGGGATCGTCCGCGTCGCGCGGGCGCTCGAGCCCTTCGACCTCGCCTGGCTCGAGGTCGACTCGTACGACGCGGCCGCGCTCGCCCACGCGCGTCGCCGGTCGCCGATCCCGCTCTGCTCAGGCGAGAACCTCTACACGCTCCGCGGCTTCCGGCCGTACCTCGAGGCCGGCGCGATGGACGTCGCGTCGGTCGACGTGATCTGGAACGGCTTCGCACAGTCCCTGAAGATCGCCGCGCTCGCCGAGACCCACGAGGTCGCCTGCGCGCCGCACAACTACTACAGCCATCTCGCGACGTTCATCGCGGCCCAGTGGTGCGCCGCGATCCCGAACGTGCGGATGCTCGAGATCGACGTGGACGACGTCCCCTGGCGCGAGGAGCTCACGACCTCGGTGCCGGAGACTCGCGACGGCGAACTCGTCGTCCCGCAGGGGCCGGGGTGGGGCTGCGACGTCCGCGAGGACGTCCTTCGCGCGCACGCCGGACCACGGTGAGGCTCGCCGGCTCCGGAGCCCGCGACGCGACCATCGCGCTCGCACTTCTGGCGCTCGACATCCTGCTCCGGCTCGTCCTCGGTGGGCCGTATCGCGGCGCGACGGTGCTCCTGCTCGCGGCCTGCGCCGTGGTGCTGCTCCCAATCCTCCCCGCCGCGCTCGCACGACCATCACTACGGACAGCCGTCGCTCCCGCGCTCGCACTCGGATCGTTCACGTTCGTCGTGACGACCGTCTCGACGCTGGGGATACCGCTGACGGAGACGAGCATCCGTGCCGCGGTCGTGGTGTTCGTCGTCGCCTGCACGGCGATCGCGATGCCCCTCGGCCAGGCCGGGCAGACAGCACGCTCGTCCGGGAAGCACGAGGTGGCGGCGGTGGCGATGGTCCTGGCCCTCGCAGCATTCTCGTTCGCGTCCGCGTGGGACGTCGTCGGCCCGTTCCCTCCGCGCGGCACCGACTGGGGGCACTACTTCCTCTACGCCGACGAGGTCGCGCAGCAGCGATCTCTGCTGATCGACGATCAGTTCTCGGGGCAGCCGGGCGAGGTGTTCGCGGATCCCGTGATGGTTGGTGCCCTCTACGGCAGCGTCCTCGTGCTCGACGGCGTCCCGTCCAGCTCCCTGAGCCCCGGGGCTGCGGTCGCGTCCGGGCTCTCGACGATGTCCGTCGTGGCGGCGGCGGGCGGCCTGTGGGGCATCGGCGCCGGCCTCGCGGCCGGCGGGCTGTACTCCGTCGCTCCGATCCGCATGAATCCGATGTACTGGCACGGGCTCGCAACGACCCTGGCGCTCGTCTTCCTTCCTCTCGTCGTGCTCGCCCTCGGCCTCCTGTTCAGAGGCCGTCGCGACCGACGGACGGTCGGTCTTCTCGGCTTCGGGATGGTCGCGGTCGCCGCGGCGCACACGACGACGACCGTCGTCCTCGTCGCCGCTGTCGCCGCCGCGGTCGTCCTGGACGCGGCGCGGGCGGCGCTCGACCACCGGAACGCCGGGGAGCGATTCATCCGACGCTGGTGGCGTCGCGGACTCATCGCTCCCGTGACGGTCGCGGTCCTCGGCGCCGCCGTCCTCGGAGCGGGCGTCGGAGCGCACGTGCTACGTCAGACGAGGCGCCTCGGCGATCCGGTCGACTACCGGTTCTTCGAGCCCGACTGGTTGTCCTGGCATGCGCTCGTCGAGTATCTCTCGACCGGCTTCATCGCTCTGGCGGTCGCGGCCGTCCTCGTCCTTGCCTGGCGGCGGCCGTCTGCGGACCCCGCGCTGCTCGCCGTCGCCGCCCTCGTCGTTGGGTGCGTCGCTGTGAGCCAGCTCTGGCGGCTCGGGGTGCCGTACGAGTACCGCCGCGTCGTCTACCCCTTCGGGTTGGCACTCGTCCTGATCGTCGGCGCAGCGACCGCGCGGATCCGGTGGACTGTGGTCGTGCCGCTCGGCCTCCTCGCGTGCGCCTACCTCGCACACGCGTCGGTGGGCTTCCGGCTTCCGCAACGCCTGCTCGCCGAGCGTGTGCCGGAGTCCTCTGCGCCTGCCGCGCTCCAAGCACTCCGCAGCCGGATCGAGCGAGGCGAGCTTCCCGACACGCGACTCGTGGTGGCCGACCGCTGCCTCCACTTCATCGTCCCCTATCTCCTGAAGCGGCCCACGATCGCGGCGTTCGAGGAGTGGCAGGTCGGATTCGAGAATCGGCTGCCGATGGCTCGCAAGGCAACGGCTGTGATCGCCGGTGGGCCGGCGGGGACACGTGTCGCGCGGGAGCTCGGCGTCGGCTACGTCGTCGCCGATCCGCGCTGTACTCCGCACCCCGCGCCTGGGCTTGGTGGAATTCCGGTGGTCGAGCGCGCCGACGTGATGGTCGTTCGCTTGCCAGCGGGCTGAGCGACGCGTCGGCGCCCGCTACGGCGGCGACTTCTTGTAGCTCTCCAGCACGAGCTCCAGCGAGCGATCGATCCGGAGTTGGTTCGCGTTGTCGACGAACCAGCGAAGGGTCGACTGGCGAAGTGCGGCTCCACTCCGTACCACGTCGACGATGGCAGAGCCGATCGCCTCCGGTGTGGGAGCGATCGCCACTACTCCGTTGACTCCCGGAACGACGAGCTCGACCGATGCGTTCTCCTCACCGGCGACCACGACGCTCGGGGTCCCGCGTGCAGCGGCCTCGACGACGATCAGGCCGTACCCCTCCCGCTCGGAGGCGCTCGCGACGCACGCCGCACCCGCGAATGCGCGCTCCACCTCCTCCTGGGGCCGCCGTCCGACGAGGTCGACCGCGGCGGCGATCCCGAGCCGCCGGGCTTCCTCGCCGACCCGACCCCGCTCGGGCCCATCACCGAAGATCGTCAGCTGGAGTTGCGGCAGCTCACGACGGGCGGCTGCGACCGCCGCGACGAGGAGCGGGACACGCTTCTCGGGAACGTGCCGGCCCGCGAAGACGACGCGCTGCTCGATGTCGCCGGCGGTGGAGGGCTCGACCGGTCCTGCGTAGAGGCCCGGAAGCACCGCGTGCTCCCCCCGGAATCCTTCCTCGAGCAGTCGCCGCTCGGTGAGCCGGGAGATGCAGAACGCGCGGTGCCGTAAACGAACGCACCGGCGCTGGACAAGCCATCCGGCGGTGCCGACGAGGTTTCCGGCGTAGCGCCGCCAGTACGCGCGCGACCAGACCTCGTACCAGTCGACGATCAGCCGGTATCCACCACGTCTTCTAGCTGCGGCCGCTGCCAGCATCGGGAAGTAGGGAAACGCTGCCGTGTGGACCGCGTCGAAGCGACCGCCGTGCCGGCGGAGATAACGGCCGACGGCAATTCCGAAGCGGAGCGGTGGTCCAAGTGTTCGCCGCCCCTCGCCGTAGACCGAGCCAGCCGGTACGAGCCCGACGATCTCGACGCCGGCGAGCTCCGGCGGCCTGCCGCTCCAGTGCTGCATGGTGAGGTAGGTGACGTCGTGGCCCGCGCGTGCGAGCGCTAGCGCTAGATCGTGCATCCACCGCTCACCGCCACCGATGGTGGCCGGATACAGGTGGTCGTAGACGAGGCAGATCCGCACGTGCTCAGGCGCGCGCGGAATGCAGCGGGGCCGGCCCCTCCGTCGCGGGGACGACGGCGGTCACGCGCGAAGGCTCGGTCGTGCGCATCGTCAGGAGGCCGATGAAGAAGGAGCCGAGAACGACCTGTGTTCCGACAGCGATCAGCGTGAATCCGAGCGCTGTCGCGTACTCGTGCGCGAGCTCGCCGAAGCCCCCGAGCGCCCACGCGACGAAGATCACCGTGACCGTGGCGATCCCGCCGAGCAGGATCAGACCGCCGACCGCCAGGCCGTGCTCGAGGCTGAGTCGTCCGCGCGCCCACTCGACGAGGCCGTCGGTCTCGCCCAGGTGCGCCGCCGCGAACGCCCGCGCGAAGATCCCGAGCTGGACGACCTGCGTCCCGAGGAGGATCGCGAACATGAAGAGGAACAGCGTGTGGATCTGCCACGTGCGGCCGAGGACGTCGACTGGCCCGGCCGCGAGTGCGAGGGCACCCACGGTGCCGAGGGCGAGGAGAACGAGCCCGGGCACGAAGAAGAGCCAGCTCGGGCTGTAGAGCAGCATGAACTTCACGTGCCGCCAGGCGTCGCCGAAGCGGTTCAGCTTCGACTCGCCGACCCGGGGGTAGTAGTCGATCGGGATCTCGCTCACGCGCAGCTTGCGGCGGAACGCCTTGAAGACCATCTCCGAGGCGAACTCCATCCCGGTCGAGTGCAGGTCGAGGGTCGGCAG
The DNA here is from genome assembly GCA_035698965.1 of Gaiella sp. GTDB lineage: Bacteria > Actinomycetota > Thermoleophilia > Gaiellales > Gaiellaceae > Gaiella. The sequence continues at coordinate 4,399 of DASSBI010000209.1, forward strand.
CGCATCCTTGCGGACGGCCCGCATGCCGCAGTGCGCGTCCGAGATCTTGACTCCGAAGAGGACGTTCAGGAGGCCCGTGAGGATCGGGTTGCCGATGTGGCGGTTGAGCCACGGCATCGCCTCGCCGTGGATCGTCCCTTCGAAGCGCGATCCCATCACGAGGTCGTCGCCCCCCGCCAACCGGTCCACGAACGGCGCGAGGTCCTGCATCGGATACGTCTCGTCGGCATCGCCCATCACGATGAAGTCGCCCTGGGCCACCGCGAGCCCGGCGAGGTAGGCGCTGCCGTAGCCCGGCCGCTCTTCGCGGACGACGGTCGCCCCGTGGTCGGTGGCGACCTCGGCGGAACGGTCGGTCGAGGCGTTGTCGACGACGATCACCTCGCCCGAGCGTCCCGAGCGGCGGATGCCCTCGAGCGAGGAGTCGACGACCTTCCCGACCGCCTCTTCCTCGTTCAGGCAGGGGATGACGACGGAGATCTCTGGCGCGGCGGCGGACATCGCGTTCGGCGCTCGACCGTAGCACGCCGATCCGGGGGACCGGCCACGACCGCGAGTAGGCTGGCGCGGTGACGACGGCGCGAGGCACGGTCGTTCGCGCCGGTCGCACGGTCGCGGGCTTCGGCGAGCATCGTGCAGCCGTGCCCGTGGTCTTCGGTGTGGGGCTCGTCGTCTATGCCCTCGTCTCGCTCGGGCTCCCGCTGCAGGTGGGTCGCGACCTGCCGCGCTACCTCCTCGCATACGAGCAGCTGTTCGACGCGCACGTCGTCTTCCCGACCGCGCTGCTCCAGCGCACCCCGGGGACGCCGCTCGTCGTCGGGACCCTCCTCGAGGCAGGTCCGTTCGCGGCGGAGCTTGCTTTCGCCATCCTCTACGCCCTCTCGATCGCCGCATGGTTCTGCGTTGCCCGGCGCTTCGGCCCGCTCGCCGCCGTCGCGACGGGCGTCGCGCTCCTCGCGTACCCCGGTTACGTGCTCCTCTTTCACGAGCTCGCGAGCGACGCCCTCTTCGCGGCCGTCTTCGCCCTTGTCGCGCTCCTCGTCGTGCGCGTGGTGGAGGTCACGAGCCTCGCCCGCTCGGTGGCCCTCGGCGTCGGGATCGTGGGCCTCGTGCTCACCCGCCCGGTCGGGCAGGTGCTCGTGCTGCTCGGGCTCGTCCCGCTCGTCGCCGCGCGCGGCCGGCGCGCCCGCCTCGCCGCGGTAGCGGGCTTCGCGGCGGCGGTCGTCCTTCCGCTCGCGGCGCTCTCCGCGCACAACGCCCTGCGGGCGGACGACTTCGCGATCGTTCGTGGCGGCTCCGCGTCGCTTCTCTTCCGCACCTTCGTCGCGGACAGGATCGTGGGGCCGGAGAACGGCCCGGCCTCGGAGGAGCTCGCCAGGGCGGTTTCGCGAGAGCTGCTGGCGAACGAGCCCTACCGCTCGCGCGGCATCGATCTCGAGACGTTCTTCTCCTCCGGGAGCTCGCGCATGAACGACGACTTCATCGTGCTCGCGGACCGGACCTGGGGCTGGGACGACGACTACGGGCACCTGGCGCGCGCGGCGCGCGAGGCTGTCCGTGCTCATCCTGCGACGTACGCCCGCGGTGTGTCGCGGGACGTCTGGAGGCTCTTGCTCTGGCCGGTGTACGCGCCGGTCGAGGAAAAGGCCGAGCAGGCGGCGCAGCGGACGCGGAGCGCGCGGGTCGAGGCGAGCACCGCTCCGCCGACCCCGACCGGGGACGACCTGATCCCCTCGTCGCGCGAGGCTCCCTACATCTCGACGCCCGACGGGCGCATCCGGGAGGTGTGGACGTCCCCCGACGACCACGGCTTCGTCTTCCGCGACGCGGCCGACCGGACGGGCGCGGCAGCGCTCGATCGCCAGGTGGCCGGTCTTCTCGACGGCCTCCCGGATCGCGCGCAACGCCCTGCTCTCGTCAGACTCGTGAACGACCTCTCGCGCCTCTACCCGCGACCGTTCATGTGGCTGCTCGTCGGCCTCGTCGCCGCCGTCTGGCGGCGACCGCGAGGCATCGCCGTGCCCGTTGTCCTCGCCGGCGCCGCGCTCCTGGTGCTCGTGTCGACGTCGCTCGCCGTCTACGCGGTCGCCGAGTACGCCGTGCCGGTCGTGCCTGCATTCGTCCTCCTCGCGACCACAGGCTCCCTCGGCAAACGCTCGGGGTGAGCAGGGTCAGGCGTCGGCTACGGTCTCCAGTCGATGCCTGACCTGCGCCTCGTCCCGAAGTCCGAGCTCGACCGGCTGCGCGACGCCGACGCCGACGGCGACGCGAAGCTGGCGCTGCTCGCCGACGCGTGCCGCCTGAATGCACTCGTCGCCGTCAAGCAGGCGGGATCGGGACATCTGGGCTCGACCTTCAGCGCCCTTGACGTCGTCGTGCACCTGCTGTTCGCCGAGCTCGACGTCGCCGAGCGCGGCTTCGACGACCCCGACCGCGACATCTTCTTCTCGTCGAAGGGCCACGACGTGCCCGGGCTGTACGCGGCGCTCTACGCCCTCGGCGTGGTTCCGAGGGAGCGCCTGCTGCGGCTCCGTCGGCTCGGTGGGCTCGACGGCCATCCGGACGTGGGCGTGCCGGGGATCGAAGCGAGCTCGGGCTCGCTCGGGATGGGCATCTCGAAGGGTCGCGGGATCGCGCTCGCGAAGCGTCGCCTCGGGCGCGACGGGCTCGTCGTCGTGATGACGGGGGACGGGGAGCTGCAGGAGGGGCAGAACTGGGAGGCGCTTCAGGCGGCGGCGCACGAGCGCCTCGGCAGGCTCTGGGTGATCGTCGACCGCAACGAGGTGCAGTCCGACAAACCGACCGAGGAGATCGTCGCGCTCCGTGACCTCGAGGAGAAGTTGCGCGCCTTCGGCTGGGACGTCGCCACGGCCGACGGTCACGACCACGCCGCGCTCGACGCCGTGTTTGCGCGCTTCCGCGAGGACGACAGCGTTCCGAAGGCGCTCGTCGCCCGCACGGTGAAGGGCAAGGGCGTCTCGTTCATGGAGCACCCGACCGCGCTCGTCGAGGAAAACGGCACCTACCGCTGGCATGCCGGCGCTCCCGGGGACGAGCCGTTCGCCCGTGCGGTCGCAGAGCTCGAGGCGCGGCTGGCCGAGCGCTGTGCGGCACTCGGGCTCGACGCTCCCGCGCTCGAGGCGGTCGAGCCGGAGGCGGAGCGCCGCGGGCTCGAGGGGGAGCCGGAGTCCGGGGCGGGCACCCGCGCGAAGGTCTCCGACGAGTACGTCGTCGAGGCATTCGGCCAGGCGCTGCTCGATCTCGCGCGCGAGCGCGACGACCTCGTCGTCCTCGACGCCGACCTCGCCTCCGACTGCCGCACGCGGGCGTTCGAGCTCGCGTACCCCGACCGTTTCTTCCAGTGCGGGATCGCCGAGCAGGACATGGTCTCCACCGCGGCGGGCATGGCGCGCCACGGGCTGCTGCCGGTGGTCAACTCGTTCGCCTCGTTCCTGGCCTCTCGCGCGAACGAGCAGATCTACAACCAGGCGAGCGAGGGCTCGAAGGTGATGTACGCGCTCCACTACGCCGGGCTGATCCCGGCCGGTCCCGGGAAGTCGCACCAGAGCATCCGGGACATCTCCCTCCTCGGGGCGCTGCCCGACGTGACCATCGTCCAGCCGGCCTCGTGGGACGAGGCGACCGCGCTCGTTCGGTGGGCGGTGCTCGAGGCGGAGGAGACCGTCGCGGTCCGCCTCGTGATCGGACCGTCCCCGCGCCGGCTCGACCTCGGGCGCCTACCGGGTGTCGGGCGCGGCACGGTGCTGCGCGACGGCGCGGACCTCGTGCTTCTCTCGTACGGCCCGGTGATGCTCCACGAGGCGCTCGTCGCCGCGGAGCTGCTGGCCGGACGCCACGCGGTCTCCGCGCGCGTCGTCGCGATGCCTTGGCTCAACCGGTTCGATCCCGACTGGCTCACGTCCGAAGTCGCCGTGTACGAGCACATCGTCGTCCTCGAAGACCACGCGCCGGTCGGCGGGCTCGGGGATGCGCTTCGCCGTGCGCTTCCCGGCCGCATCGTGACGGTCTTCGGCGTCGAGGGCTGGCCCGCGTGCGGCACACCCGACGAGGCGCTCCGGTTCCACGGCCTCGACGGCGCGTCGCTCGCAGCGCGAATCGGCGCACGCGCCGGTGTTCCCGCTCGATGACGAAGCAGACCTGGGTCGTCCTCCCCGATCTGCTCTCGATCCGTGTCTTCTTCGGCACGGGAATCATGAGCGCGCTTCGGGAGCGTCTGGATGGGCGCCTGACGGCCATCTTCCTCGTGCCGCGGGATGCGTCGTCGGAGTGGGCCGGCCTCGTACCGGGGCTCACCGCGATCGACGGCCACGCGCTCACGACGGGCGGCGGGCTTCCCGACCGCGCGCTTGCCCGCCTCGACGCCTTGCTCGACCGGCAGCTCGGCTATCACCCGCTCGCGATCCGTCTGAACTACCGCCACGGCTTCCACGGCGAGCGGATGCATGCCGGGCATCCGAACTGGATGCTCGACACGAACCGCGACAGCCGTCTCCCGCACCGGCCGTCGGTCGAACGTGCCATGGAGCGCTGGTTCTTCAGCCCGCGACGGCACGTCCCCGCGCGGTTGCTCGAGGCGATGCGGCGCGAATGCTCGGGTCTCGTCCTCTCGAATGCACAGCCGGCCAGCGCCGTCCCGTTCCTCGTCGGGGCGCGGCGACTCGGGCTGCCGGTCGTCGCCCACGTCGCGAGCTGGGACCACACAGTCGGCAAGGGCGTCATCTCGCCGTACTGCGGTCTCTACGTCGTCCAGAACGACGTCATGCAGGACGACCTGCGCCGCTACCACGGGATCGCCGCGGAGCGGGTCCGGGTCACCGGCTGGCCGCAGACGGATCTCCTCCATCGGCGAAGGCCGCGGTCGGCGTACGAGTCCCTGCTCACGCGCTATGCGCTGGACCCCGCGCGCCCGGTGGCGCTCGTCGCCGGAAACACGCCGAGCAACGCGCCGTACGAGGGCCGGTTCGTCGAGCGCCTCCTCGGCTGGCGCGACGAGAGCCCCACCACACGGCCCCAGCTGCTCTTTCGGCCGCACCCGCGCGACCGCGACTGGCGCGCACGGTTCGGCGCAGCCGCCGGCCGGGAAGGCGTGGCGATCCAGGAGGCGAGTTTCACCGACCTCGAGGACCTCGCAACGCTGCTGCAGCACGCGGACGCGGTCGTCTGCAACGCGGGCACGATCCTCCTCGACGCGCTCGTCGGAGACCGGCCGGCCGTCTGTGTCCTCTACGACGAGGGCGCGCCGGCGGGCGAGTCGTGGGCGGCGAAGAACGTCGTCGGCAAGCACTACGAGGAGCTCGCGGCGTCCGGCGCCTTCTACCGAGGCCGGTCCTTCGACGAGGTGGTCAACGGGATCGAGCAGGCGCTCGCCCAACCGGACGAGCTCGCCGCCGAACGCCGGCGGGCGGTCGAGCAGGTGGTCGGCACCGTCGACGGACGCGCAGCCGAGCGTGTCGTCGACACGATCGCCGCTGGGCTCCGGGGTGGCGCGACGTGAAAGTCGTAATGACCCTTCTCGCCCGGGACGAGGCGGACGTCGTCGACGCGCAGGTTGCCTACCACCTGCACGCGGGCGTCGACGTGGTGATCGCGACGGACAACGCCTCGACGGACGGAACGACCGAGATCCTCGAGCGGTACGAGCGCGCGGGTCGTCTGCAGCTCCTACGCGAGCCAGCCGAGGACATGCGCCAGGACGAGTGGGTCACGCGGATGGCGCGTCTCGCTGCAACGGAGCACGGCGCCGACTGGGTGATCCACGCGGACGCGGACGAGTTCTGGTGGCCGCGGGGTGGCTCTGTGAAGGACGTCCTCGCGACGGTGCCCTCCCGCTACGGAGTCGTGCGTGGCTGCTGGCGCCATTTCCTCCCGCGCCCGGACGACGGCGGATTCTTCGCAGAGCGCATGACGGTCCGGCTCGCGACGCCTGCGCATCCGGGCGACAAGGAGACGATCTTCCACGCCCACCAGAAGGTCGCTCATCGCGGCCGTGCCGACGTCGAGATCGAGCGAGGGAACCACAACGCCGATGCGCCCGGGCTCGAGTCCCTGCGCGCCTGGCATCCGATCGAGGTCCTGCACTTCTCGTTTCGCTCGGTCGCGCAGCTCGAGCGGAAGGCGCGCGGTAACTGGCTTCGCAGCCCGACGTACGAGCCGACCTTGCATCGGCTCCTCCTCGACGAGGCGTTTCGAGCGGGCCGTCTCGCAGAGTTCTACGCCTCACACGCGGTGGACGACGACCAGCTCGCCCGAGGCCTGGGCGACGGCTCGCTCGCGGTCGACACGCGGTTGCGGGACGCGCTGAGCGGACTTCGTGCGGCGGACGGTTCGTTTGCGCTTCCCGGCGACGGCCAGGCCGGCCTCACGTTCCCGCGTCCGACCGCCGCGGACGACGCGACGTACGCGGCCGAGGCGTCCGTGCTGGTCGAGATCGACGGCATCATCCGGGCGGAACATCGCGTGCGCGCGCTCGAGAGGCGGCTCGACGCCCTGCAGCGGGGACAGCTCGGGATAGCTCGTAGACTGGCGCGTCGATGACACTGGTCATGACGCTGCTCGCGCGGGACGAGATCGACGTCATCGACTCGTGGCTCGCGTTCCACCTGAACGCCGGCGTCGACCTGGTCATCGCCACGGACAACCGCTCGGAGGACGGAACCAGCGAGGTGCTCGAGGAGTACGCGCGCTCCGGGCACGTTCACCTCATCCGCGAGCAGGGCGAAGACCTGCGCCAGAACGAGTGGGTGACGCGTATGGCACGGCTCGCGGCGACCGAGTACGGCGCCGACTGGGTGATCAACTCCGACGCCGACGAGTTCTGGTGGCCGCGCGGCGCCTCGCTGTCGGGGGTGCTCGCCCCCGTGCCGCCACGCTACGGCACGGTCGGCGCGTTCCTGCGCGTGTTCTGCCCGAGGCCGGGCGACGAGCATTTCGCAGAGCGGATGACCGTTCGCTTCTCCGCACTTGCTCCGATCAACGAACCAGGCTCCCTGTACAAGCCGATCCGCAAGATCATCCATCGCGGACATCCCGGGATCCAGGTGACGCGCGGCAACCATGCGCTCGTCGACAGCCCTTTCAAGCCGCTGCGCGGATGGTTCCCGATCGAGTGTCTCCACTTCCCGCTGCGCTCGGTCGCCCAGTGCGCCCACAAGGCCGAGCTGCAGGGCGTGGCGTTCGAGAAGTACGTCAAGCGCCCCCCGACCGCATATCACGCCGACATGTACGCGGCGCTCCGGGGCGGCCGGATCGCGGACTACTACGAGGCGCTCGTCGTCTCGGACGACGAGCTCGAGCGGGGCGTCGCCCAGGGCAGGCTCGTCGTGGACACGCGGCTCCGGGACGCGCTCAGAACGCTGCGCGCTGCGTCGAGCGGCGCATACGTACCGCCCAAGCGCGCTCCGGAGCTCCGCTTCCCGCTCCCCACGCTCGTCGACGACGCCGAGTACGCAGTCGAGGCGGCGGTGCTGGGCGAGGCCGACGTGGTCCGGCTCCAGCGCCGCCTGGACGAGCTCGAGGGGCGCCTTCAGAGCGTCGAGCAGCGCCTTCCAAGGCGCGCCTACCGGAAGCTCGCGCGGACGGCGCAGCGCGCGCTCGGCAGGCGCGCCGCCTCTGCCTGAGGCATCGCGCTCCCGACGACGTGCGTTGGGGGCCGTTCGAAACGTCATCGAGCCTTGACTGCGCGCACGGCGACGATCACCTCATAGAGGCGGTCGCGGGCCGCAAGCTCCTCCGGACGAAGATCGGACGCGGCGAGCCCGTAGAGGAAGCCCGCGGCGCTCAGGACGCTGCCGTAGGCCCGCGCCTCGACGTTCCCGACGCCGAAAGGCTCTTCGGCGAGGCGCCCGAATGAGCGTGCCGTGTAGTGCCACCACTCGCCGAACTCCTCGTCCTCGGGCGGCGAGATCTTCGTGATCCCGGGGACCGTCGCGAGCAGCACGCCGCCGGGGGCGAGAATGCGGTGCAACGTGGCGAACGCCGCGCGGACATCCCAGACGAACTGCAGGGTCTGGGTCACGATCGCGCAGTCGAACGCCCCGTCCGGGATGTGCGGCGCGTCCGCCAGGTCGCCGACGATCGTCGCCTGAGGGTTGCCCTCCTTCGCCATCAGGATGTCGCTGCGCTCGACATCGCGCCCGAAACGCGTCGTGTAGTCGGGAGCCGCGATCTCGAGGACGCGGCCGCGGATGTCCGCAGCGTGCGAGGCGACGAACTCCTCGACGTAGACGCGATCGATCGGCGTGCCGCGCTCGAAGCCCCAGTTCGGGTCGATCGGCGTGGTGCGGCGGAGCACGCCCAGATCGAGCGGGCGGCGGCGTCTCCAGTCGACATATGCGGCGCGCACCGGGCGGCCGCTGCGGCGTACCGACGCGGGCACGAATCGTCGCCAGCCGGACAAGGCAGCGATGATAGTCGCCGTGCGCGAGCCCTCTTCCGGCGAACGGGTCGTGGTCGTCTCGCCCCACCTCGACGACGGTGTGCTGTCCCTCGGAGCGTCGATCGCATCGTGGAGTCGGGCGGGAGCGGCGGTCGAGCTGCTCACCGTTCTCGGCTGCGATCCCGGCTCGACCTCGCTCTCGGGAGGCTGGGACCGGCGCGGCGGCTTCGCGACCGAGGGAGCATCGGCGCTCGCACGCCGGGAGGAGGATCGGCAGGCCTGCCGCGTGCTCGACGCGACGCCTGTGTGGCTTCCGTTCGGGAGCGTCGACTACGAGCGTCACGGCGACGAGGCGGACGTGCGGCGAGCCGTCGGAGACGCCGTCGCCGGCCCTGACATCCTGCTCCTACCCGGATTCCCGCTCAGCCACCCCGACCACGACTGGCTCGCGCGGACTCTGGTGTCCGACTTTAAGTCGGACACCAGCCGCGGCGCCGGCCGGATCGGGCTCTACGCCGAGCAGCCGTACACGCGGCGCGTCGGTGGTCGGCCGCACGTGCCCGCCGTGCTTGCGGATCTGGTGGGTCCAGCCGCGTTCGAGCCTGTTCGTGCGCCGGTGCGCGATCGCGTCGCGAAGTGGCGTGCGATCCGCTGTTACACCTCGCAGCTCCCGCTGCTCGCGATGCGAGGAAGCCTCCGGCGCGGCCCCCATCGTTATGCGGCCGCTCCCGAGTGGATCGCCTGGGGGCCGGACTAACCTCCACGACTGCATGAAGCTCGTCATGACTCTTCTCGTGCGCGACGAGGCCGACGTCGTCGATGCGCAGATCGCGTACCACCTCGACGCCGGGGTCGACTTCGTCGTCGCGACGGACAACCGCTCGCAGGACGGGACGACCGAGATACTCGAGCGGTACGAGCGCGACGGCGCGCTCCACCTGATCCGCGAGCCTGGGGACGATCTCCGTCAGACCGAATGGGTCACGCGGATGGCCCGGCTCGCTGCGACCGACTTCGGCGCCGACTGGATTCTCAACACGGACGCCGACGAGTTCTGGCATCCGCGCGGCGGCAGCTTCGAAGAGCTGTTCGCCGCCGTCCCGGGCCGGTTCGGCGCCGTCCGCGGGGCGTGGCGGACGTTCGTGCCGCGCCCGGACGACGGGCGGTTCTTCGCGGAGCGCATGACCGCGCGCCTCTGCACGCCGAGCTTCCATCCCCATCCGCTCAGCACGCACTTCAAGTCCGCGCACCGCGCCCGTCCCGACGTGCGGATCGGCCGCGGCAACCACGAGGCGCTCGCCGCCGATCTCGTGGCGCTCCGCGGCTGGTACCCGATCGAGATCCTCCACTTCCCCGTGCGCTCGCTCGAGCAGTGCCGGAGGAAGTACGTCACGCAGTTCGTCGCGCTCGAGCGGAACGCGGAGAAGGGCATCCCCGGGCACATGGCCGAGGCGTACGACGCCTACCGTGCCGGTCGGCTGGACGCGTTCTACGCGCCGCTTGTCGTCGACGACGAGCGCCTGAGTGCGGGCCTCGAGGAAGGGACCTACGCGGTCGACGTTCGGTTGCGCGACGCGCTGCGCCGCCTCGGGCTCGGGGACGGGGACGCCGAGCCGGCCGAGGACATGGGCGCGCTGCTCCCGCTGCAGGAGGCCGCCGTGTTCGCGGGTGAGGTGAGCGCGCTCGGCGAGGCCGACCTCGGCATGACGTTCGGGGAGCGGATCGACGAGCTCGAGCATCGCCTCATCCGGCTCGAGCGCGGTCCCGTCGCGCGCGCCAGACGCCTGGCCGAAAGCCTTCGTTCGTGAGCGACTTCGGCGACCGCCTGCTGGCGTTCGTCCCGACGCGGCGGGCGGCGATCGTCCTCTTCGTCGTCGCTCTCGCCGTCTTCTGGCTCCAGGCCCTCGGCTGGCCCATGGCGAAGGGCCGAGACACCTGGGACTACCTCGTCTACTACCTCCAGTTCCTCGACGGCGATCCGCCGCTCTCGCAGGTGCAGCTCTTCCGGACGCCTCTGACGCCGCTCGCCGTCGGGCTGCCGATGGCGATCGGGGGAAGCGCCCTGCTCGAGGTCGTGTTCGGCATGCTCTTCGCGGTCGGCGTGGTCGCCTGGAGCGCAACCGCGCTCGTCTTCGGGCGCGTCCCGGCGCTCGCCTCGGCGGTGCTCCTCCTCGTCTATCCGGCGTGGGCGACCCTCTACCACCAGGCGTCGAGCGACGCCGTGTTCGCGACCGGCCTCGCGCTCTGGGCGCTCGTGCTGGCGAGGACGCTCCGGTGGCCGAGCACCTGGGGGTTCGTCCTGCTCGGGCTCGGGATCGCGATCCTCGTGCTGATCCGTCCCGCGAACCAGGTCCTCCTGCCGGCCGTGCTCGTTCCGCTTCTCGCCGGCGCGCCGTGGCGACGGCGCCTGACCTGGGTCGCCGCATGCCTCGCCGCCGCGGTGCTGCCCCTCGCAGGCTGGGCCGTCCACAACGGGATCCGCTACGACGACGCCACTGTCGCGCGCGGCGGACGGGCCTGGGTGCCGTTCCTGAAGGTGTGGCTCGACGACCGGACGGTCGCACCCGAGAACGGCGCTCAGTCGAAACGGCTCGCCGATCTCATCGAGCGGCACGTCCTGACGGAGGAGCCCTTCGCGAGCCTCCACGTCCCGCTCGACGCGTACCTGGCCAACGGCTCGAACTACGAGACCGTCCGGCTGATCGCGCTCTCCGACCGCTACCTCGGCAGAGACGACGACTACGAGGCCATCTTCGGCTCAGCGATCGAGGCGATCAAGGCGCATCCGCGGACGTACTTCCGCGGCGTGGCCGACGTCTTCTGGCAGTTCCTGATGCAGGCGCCGATCCGGGAGGGGATAGCGCCACGCGCGCAGACCGAGCCGGCTCCGCCGCCGGCGACGTTCACGCGCGACGGGGTCGTGCTCCCCAACCCTGCCGCGACCGTTCTCGTCGACGCCGTCCCGTACGGGTTCGTCTGGTGCGCCTCGGACTACATCGACTCGTGCACGCTCGACGACCCGTCCGTCGTCTGGAAGGACACGAGGACGCAGCAGCGCTACCGAGAGGTCGTCTCGCAGGTGCGGGCCTGGGATGCCGAGCTACCGTCCCGCTCCGGCCAGGCTTGGGTGACGGAGATCCTCGACCGGATCACGCCCCGCTTCCCCCGGCCGCCGCTCTGGATCGCCGTCGGCGTCGTCGCGCTCCTCTGGCGACGGCCGCGCGGTTGGCAGACGATCCTCGTTCTCTGGGGTGCGGCGGCCGCCGTGCTGCTGATCCACGCCGCCTCGCAGGGCATCGCACCGGAGTTCGCCCTTCCCCTCTATCCGCTCTTCATCGTGACCGCGCTCGCCGCGCTCGCGGGTGACCGCGCACCGGCTCGTCGCTCGTCCGCCTGATGCGTGCCGCAGCGGTCAGGTACTGGCCGGTCGTCGCACTGACCCTGCTCGGCGCCGTCCTGCGCTTCCCGACGCTCGATCGGCAGAGCTTCTGGCTCGACGAGCTCGTCACCGCGTCGCTGCTCGATCGCGGCCTCGGCGACGTCCTCGGTGAGATCCCCCGGACCGAGGCGACGCCGTACCTCTACTACGTCGTCGCGTGGCTCTGGAGCTCGGTCTTCGGGCTCGGCGAGGTCGGGTTGCGGTCGCTCTCCGCGCTCGCCGGGACCGCGACGATCCCGATCGCGTACGGCGCCGGGGTCGTCCTCGTGTCCCGGAGAACGGGCATCGTCGCAGCCGCGCTCGTCGCGACGAGCCCGTTCCTCGTCTGGTACTCGCAGGAGGCACGGTCGTACGCATTGTTTGCGCTGCTCGGAGCGGCGTCCGTGCTCATCTTCGGGCTCGCTCTCCGTAACGACCGTCGCTGGCTGGCGGGGTGGGCCGTGGTTTGCGCCCTGACGCTCGCCACGCACTACTTCGGGGTCTTCCTCGTCGGCGCGGAGGCCGTCTGGCTGCTCGCGCGCCTGCGGCCGCGGCTCCCGGTCATGCTGGCGTCGCTCGTCCCCGCCGCGACCCTCCTCGCCCATCTGCCCGTGCTCCTCGACCAGCGCGGCAACGGCGAAGCGGTCGCGGGCTCGTCGCTCGCGGCCCGGGTCGCCGGGCTCCCGAAGAACCTCGTCGTCGGCTACAGCTTTCCGCTGGAGGCCGCGGGGAGCGTCCTCGCCGCCTGCCTCGTGCTTCTCGGTCTCGTCCTCGCCGCGCGGCTGACGCCCCGAGAGCGCCGGGGGGCGCTCGTCGCGGGCTCGCTTGCCGTCGCGGTCGTGCTCGTCCCGATCGCGCTGGCAGTTGTCGGCCGAGACTACGTGATCGCGCGGAACGCGATCGTCGCCGTCGTGCCGGCCGCGGTCTGCGTCGGCGCGGGATTCGCCTCGAGGCGCCTGGGCGTCGCTGCCGCCGTGCTGCTCTGCGCACTCTGCACGGCGATCGCGGTCGTCCCGGCCCTCGACGCGACGTATGGTCGAACCGACTGGCGCGGCGCGGCCGTCGCGCTCCGGACGACGGACGGCACGCGCGCGATCGTCGTCACGCCGTTCATGAGCCGGATGCTCTGGCACCCGTACCTGACCGGTCTTCGAGAACCAGGGCTACACGGCGCCGTGGTCCGGGAAATCGACGCGATCGGACTCGCAACGGAAGGTGGCTACTCGGTCGGAGGCCTCACGCCGCCGAGCGCGGCCGCTCCTCCGCCGGTGCGAGGTTTCCGGATCGTCTCCGTCGAGCGGAAGCCGACCTTCACCCTCGTCCGCTACCGGGCTGACCGACCGACGTTTGTGCCTCTGTCGACCCTGACCGGACTCGCGCTCGTGGGCCAGCAGCCGGGCTTGCTCCTGCAGCGCCCATGAGTCTCCCCGGCCGCAGCGGCGGCTAGCATCCCGGGGTGAGTCGAGCTCAGACGCCGCTCGAACAGCAGCGCTCCACGCTGGGTGTCGATACCGCCGACCTTGGCCCATCAGCCAGCGTCGCAGAGGCGTTCGTCGACGCCGACGCGGCGGGTCGCGTGACCGTCATCCGGCCCGCGAGCCGGATCCCACGCCTCCAGATCGACGAGCTGTGGCACTACCGCGAGCTCCTCTGGACGCTCGTCTGGCGCGACGTCGCGGTCCGTTACAAGCAGACCTTCCTCGGCGTCGCGTGGGCGATCCTCGTACCCGCCTTCACAGCTCTGGTCTACGTGATCGTCTTCGGCAAGTTCGCCAACTTCCCCGCCGGCTCGACCCCCTACCCCAGCCTCGTCGTGGCGGGCGTGCTGCCGATGCAGTACTTCGC
>DASSBI010000210.1:0-12101 GCA_035698965.1 Gaiella sp.
CGGCCGAACGCTGCCGGTGATGGACGGCTTTGCGTTCCACCCCTATCCGGACAACTCGTCGGTGAGCCCCGATCTTCCGCATCCCCGCTCCACCTCGATCGGGCTCGCCGACTACGGCAAGCTCGTGTCACTCCTCGGCACGGCCTTCGACGGCACGGCGCAGCAGGGCTCGTCGCTCCCCATCCTCTACGACGAGTTCGGCATCGAGGCGACGATCCCGGCAGGGAAGGCGAGCCTCTACACCGGCACCGAGCCGGCCACCACGAAGCCCGTCGAGGAGTACCAGCAGGCGGCGGCATACGACCTCGGCCTGCGCCTCGCCTTCTGCCAGCCGACCGTGGCCGGCGTGCTGCTCTTCCACTCGCAGGACGAGTCGGCGCTCCTCAGCTGGCAGTCCGGGGTGTACTACGCGGACGGCACGCCGAAGTCGAGCCTCCCGGCGGTGCGGGACTCGCTCGACCGGACCCGCGGCGGCTCGATCGCCCGCTGCGAGGGCCTCGCGCTCGACGTCGGCCTCACGAGCGTCCGCTTCCCGGGACCGAAGCAGTTCACGAGCGGCACGCGGGACACGCACTTCCGCTGCACGCTCGACTGCAGGTGGGAGCTGAAAGCGACACGCACCACCAACGGCACGGTCGCGGCGACCGTTCGCGGCTACGCGCGCTACGGACGCACGACCATCGCTTCACTGACGGGTCGCAAGCTCGGGACCGCGCCGCTGCGGCTCCAGCTGACGGTCACGCAGGCGGTGAACCCGGGCGCGTCCGCCAGCCGCCAGAGCGGCGAGCTGCGCACGCAGTGACTCAGGGAGCGCCGACCGCGTAGACGAGCAGCGCCTGCTGCCCGTCCTGTCTCGCCGAGTCGAGCCGGACGCGCTTCGACGACAGGCGCCGGGGGAGCAGCGGCGCCCCCGAGCCGAGGAAGACCGGCTGGACGCCGAGCAGGATCTCGTCGAGGAGCCCTCGATCCGCGAAGGCCCCGACGAGCTCTCCGCCGCCGACGAGCCACACGTTGCGGCCGTCCGCCGCGGCGACCATGTCGTCGTGCACGGGGCCGACGTCACCCTCGACGAACCGGATGTCAGCGTCCGCGACCGACGGCAGCCGCCGGTGCGTGAAGACCCACGTCGGGGTCGTGCCGTACCACTCGCTCCACTTCTCGGGACGCTCGCCGAGCCGCTCGTGCGCGAACACCCACTCGTAGGTCGTCGCGCCCATCGCCATCGCGCCGACGCCGGCGAAGAACGCGCCGAAGCCCTCCGCCCCGCTGCCCCCGTTTCGCGGGACCTCGAACAGCCAGTCGAGCGAGTTGTCCGCGTCGGCGATGTACCCGTCGACGCTGGTCGCGGTGAAGTACTGCGTCTTCGTCATCCGCGCATCCTGCCGCATCGCCTACGCACGCCCACGCGTACCATTCGAGGCGCAATGGGCGAGCACCAGTACGAGCGAATCGAAGGCTCCGGTGTGGGCCAGTACGTCGGGTACCGGTTCTTCCGCCTCGACCCGGCCTGGCGGCGACTCCCGATCGACGAGCGGGCCGCCGGCAAAGACGCGTTCGCAGAGGTCGTCGACGAGTTCGCCGGTCGCATGGAGGGCCTGCGTGCCTACACGACGACCGGCGTGCGACCCGAGGCCGACTTCTTCCTCTGGTCGATCACCGAGCGTTACGACGACCTGCTCGAGCTCGGCGCCGCGCTGAACGGAACGCCGCTCGCGGGGTGGCTCGAGGCGCCGTACTCGTACCTCGGCACGACGAAGCCGTCGGTCTACACGGACAAGAAGCGCGTCCGCCAGGGCCGCGTCGCGCCCCGGAACGCGCCGTACCTCGTGGTCTACCCGTTCGTGAAGCGCCGCCCGTGGTACTTCCTCTCCTTCGAGGAGCGCGCGAAGGCGATGCGCGAGCACGCCGAGATCGGCGGCAAGTTCGTGACCGTCACGAACCACACGACCTATTCCTTCGGCATCGACGACCAGGAGTTCATGCCGGCGTTCGAGACCGAGGAGCCCGCCGACTTCATGCATCTGATGATGACGCTGCGCGAGACGGAGGCTTCGCGCTGGACGGAGCGCGACACGCCGATCTTCGTCGGCAAGCTCGTCGACGTCCGAACCGCGCTCGACGCGCTCGACGGCGCCGTCACCGAGCTCCCGAGCGCCGAGGCGCTCTACACCGCGCCTGACGGCACGCGGTACCCGTCACCTCTTCGCGAAGCGTGAATCCGCTCCTACGGATTCACGCCGCTCGATCCCCCCGCCTGCGGCGGGGCACATCCCTGAAAGCGGCCGCTTTCGCGGCCGCGACCGCAACGACACACAAGCGGTGTCAGGCGCCGCCGGCGGCGTCGGTGAGCGGAGCGAGGATCGCCTCGGCCTCGCGGTGACCCGGTGTCGACCCCGCGCGACAGAGATCCAGCGGCGTGCGGCCTTGCTCGTCACGGAGATTTGGATCGGCGCCGTGTGCGAGAAGACGGCGAACGCTCGTCGGGCGCCCGTTCGACGCGGCGATGCGAAGCGGGTGCCCGCCGAAGGCCGGGTCGGCGGCGTCGACAGGAGTCCCGGCAGCGACGAGGGCGTCGATGACCTCGAGCCGCTGGTGATCCGCCGCCATCACGAGCGCGCGCACGCGCCCGTCCAGAGAGGAATTACCGAGCCACCCTCCGACGTCGCCCGCGGCCGCGGCCTCCTCGATGCCGTTGACCTGCGCCCCGGCGGCGACGAGCACGTCGACGACGCCCGTCATACCGAACACGGCGGCATGGAGGAGTGCCGTGCCGCCCGGCACGCCACCCGAACCGTCCGCCGCGCGCGCCTCGAGGTCGGCGCCGCCCTCGATCAGGGCGCGCGCGACAGCGGCGTCGCCGTAGCTCGCAGCGGTGATCAGCGGCGTCTCCTGCTCCTCCGGCGTGCCGTCCACGAGCGCACCGGCGGCGAGCAGCGCGCGGGCCAGCTCGCCGGTGCCCTCCACGTCGCGCCACTCTCCTCGCAAGGTGTCGTAGCGCTGCATCGCGACGTAGCCGAGCGGCGACGCCCCTCCCGGGTGGCCGCTCAGGCGCTCCATCCTGGCCGTCGCGAGACCGGGCTCCTCTGCGAGCAACTCCGCGACACGGACGGCGTCGCCGGAGTCGAGGATCTCACGCAGCTCCATCAGCCGTATCTGTGCTCGCGGCGCCAGACGCGCCAGATCGCCCAGACGCAGCAGGCGAGCACCGCGAAGAAGGCGATCGCATCGGCACCCGTCGGCCCGAGCGCGATGAGCGCGCCGATCGCGACCACGGCGAGCACGATCGCGCCGTAGAACGTCCGCCGCGAGAGATCGCTCCACGCCTCGAGGTCGCCGCGCCGTTCGCGCCAGAGCAGAAAGAGGAAGAACGCGATCGCGAGAAAGAACGCGACGCTCATCAACGCGCCCGCGGTGAGCAGCGCGTTCTCGAGCGACAGGGCGACGATCGCCGCGGAGACGATCGCGATCAGCAGGAGGCCGCGGACGAACTTGCTCTCCCACATCCGCCTCATGCCGATCCCGTCATGTAGGCGCGGATCGCGAGAGCGGCGGCGACGCCGGTGGTCGCGGCGAACCAGAGCAGCCGGCGCGGCCCCTCCGCCGGCGCGTAGAACCACGGCACGAGCGCCGCTCCGAGCGCCATCGTCCCGTAAGCGTAGTGCAGCTGCTCGGCCGCGCGGCGGTCGTCGGCGAGCAGCAGGAGCCCGACGCCGACCTGCGCGACGAGCAGGGTCTGCGCGAGCGACAGCAGGTGTGTCGTGACGCGTCCTGCACCGCGGCCGCGCCAGTAGAGGTAGCCGCCCGTGAACGCGGCGACCGCGCAGACCGCGATCACCGCCGCGCCGAGCCACGGGTGGATCTCCGCCACGCGGCGAGCGTAGCGACTTGCCTCGCGGCGCTCAGCGCTCGATCACCCTCCAGGAGGAGGAAAAGGCCCCGTCTCCAGGGCCTTTCCTCCTCCCCACCTGTCAGCCGGGTGGCGTCAGCCCTGGAGCGACGCCGTCCACGGCCGCTGGCCGCTCGTGCAGCTCAGGTGCATCCCGTCGCGGTCGTACTCGACCGAGCCGAGCACGGTGCCCGACACGTTCGTCCCGTCGAAGCGCCCGGCGAGCTCGTCGTGGAACTTGGCCGGGTTCCCCGACACCGTCCCGGTCGAGTCTGCCGAGGCGCTGAAGCTCCCGTCCGGGCGGATCGTGAACCGCGAGTCGCCCCAGTCGAGGTCTCCGTAGACGAAGATCCCGGTCGAGCCACAGTCCATGCGGACGTAGTTCGAGCGGAAGTGAGTGACGTATCGATCGACGACGTCGAGGAACAGTGCGTTCCCCTCGATGATTCCCTTGTAGGCACCGGCCGTGACGGGAACCTGCGTGTCGTCGTTCGTGATCCTGCCGGTCGCGCTGGCATCGGCGATCGTCGCGCCCACGGCGCCGGAGATGGTCACCGTGAGGGCCTCGTCCTGCTCGATCGCGAGGTCGGGGACGACGTTGACGGGGATCGTCTTCGACGTCTCGCCCGGGTTGAAGGTGAGCGTGCCGTTCGCCGCTGCGTAGTCGGACGGCGCGGTCGCGGTCCCGTCGGCGGTCGCGTAGGTGACCGAGACAGGTTGCGTGCTCACCGCCGAAAGCGTCACCGGGAAGGACAGCGGCGTCGTGCCGGCGTTGCCTTCCGTTACCGAGGCGTCGCCGACCGACACCGACGGCCGCCCCTGGATCCGGTACGCGGCGACGCGGGTCACCTTCGTCGCTCCGTCCCTGATCGCCACGGACACCCTCAGCGTCTTGCCGTTCGCGTTCGCCGGGACGGCGAGCGAGACGCGAGCCGTACCGGCCCTGAACGACTCGGTGTGCTGCACGACCCGTCCCGCGATCGACGGATTGCCGGTCATCTTTCCGCGCAGGAACGGTCTGCCGTTGTCACTCCGGGTCACCTTGAACGAGACGGTGAACGGCTTCCCAGCAGTGGGCTGCGCGGGAGCCGCGACCGGCTTCGCGATCACCGGACGCCCGCCGTTTCTCGGGTTGCCGTTCAGGGCCGCAGGAACGACCGTCAACGAGCCGACGAGCACGGCACCGACGAGGCCTCCGGATACGAGGCTCCGGCCCAACAGTCTCGAACGCATGGAGCACCTCCTCGAATGTGGCATGGGCCGGCAGGATCGACCACGGCGCTAACCGCCGGCTAACCGCAGCCGGTCTGCGCGTCGGACGCACGAGCGTGAACCCAGCGGCGCCCTGCCGCGGTGGAGATACGCTCGTGGTCTCGCTGTGCGAACGACCCGACGAACGGAGGCGACAGTGGCAGTCGACGAGGGACATCCGGCACCGGACTTCACGCTCGACTCCGATACTGGCGAGTCGGTCACGTTGTCCTCGCTCCAGGGATCGCCAGTGGTCCTCTACTTCTACCCCAAGGACGACACACCGGGATGTACGGCGCAGGCGTGCGGGATTCGGGACGCGTGGGGCGAGTTCGAGAAGGCCGGCGCAGTCGTGCTCGGCGTGAGCCCCGACGGCGAGGGGTCGCATGCGAAGTTCAAGGAGAAGTACGACCTGCCGTTCACGCTACTCGCGGACACCGAGCACGAGGTCGCCGAGGAGTACGGCGTCTGGGGTGAGAAGTCGTACGCCGGGAAGACGTACATGGGCGTCGACCGCTCGACATTCGTCATCGATGCGGACGGGAACGTCGCGAAGGTCTTTCGCAAGGTGAAGCCGGACGAGCACGCCGACCAGGTGCTCGAGGCGCTACGTTAGCTGCGCCGAGCGGGACCCGGCCGAAGCCGCATCCCGCGGCTTGATCCCCGCCTACGGGCGGGGCACATCCCTGGAGGCGTCGCCTTCGGCGCCGCAACCGCCTGCGACCACGGTCTCATGCGCCTGATCGCCGGTAAGCTGACCGTCGCCGGCGGATGTGGCGGAATTGGTAGACGCGCACGGTTCAGGTCCGTGTGCCCGTAAGGGCGTGGAGGTTCAAGTCCTCTCATCCGCATAGCGCGGGCCGGGCGCCGACTGGAGGCGCCGGTCGGCGTCTCAATCGACGTGACCCGCGCGCTCCCCTCCCTCGCCGCTCTCGTGGCCGCAGCGCTGACGGCGGCATTCGCGGGCGCGGGCACCGGCGCGCCACAGGCGCAAGCGCAGCACGGGACGCGCACCGAGGTCGTCGTCCAGCTCGCCGCACCGCCACTCGCGCGCGGGCGCGGCGGCGCGGGCGCCGCACGGCGAATCGACGGGCAGCAGCGACGCTTCACGGCGGCGCTCCGCGCGTCGATCCCGGAGGCAACCGTCCGCTGGCGCTACCGGCTGGTAGCCAACGGACTGGCGGTGGTCGTACCGCGCGGCGACCTTGCCCGCCTGTCGCGCCTCCCCGGCGTGAAGCAGGTCTACGCCGACGTCGCCTACCACACGCTCGCCGGCCCTGACGCCGCCACGATCCGCGCGCGCGACCTGCCCGGCTCGACACTCGGGACCGCCGGCGCCGGGATCAAGATCGGGATCATCGACGACGGGGTCGACCAGAAGCACGCGTTCTTCGATCCGTCCGGGTACACGATGCCGGAGGGCTTCCCCAAGGGGCAGGCGGCGTACACGACGGCCAAGGTGATCGTCGCCCGGGCCTTCCCTCCGGCCGGGGCCAGCTGGAAGTACGCGAGCCTGCCGTTCGACCCGGAGGACTCCGGCCACGCCACCCACGTCGCGGGGATCGCCGCCGGAAACGCCAACACGAACGCCAACGGGATGCGGATCAGCGGGATCGCACCCCGCGCCTACATCGGCAACTACAAGGCGCTCACCGTCCCCACCCGGTCGGGGCTCGGCCTCAACGGGAACGCGCCCGAGATCGTGGCGGCGATCGAGGCCGCCGTCGCCGACGGCATGGACGTGATCAACCTGTCGCTCGGCGAGCCGGAGATCGAGCCGTCGCGCGACATCGTCGCGCTGGCGCTCGACGCGGCTGCCGCCGCGGGGGTCGTGCCCGTGGTCGCGGCGGGGAACGACTTCGACGACTTCGGGCGCGGCTCGGTCGGCTCGCCGGGAAGCGCCGCCGCGGCGATCACGGTCGGCGCGACCACCTCCACGGCGTCGCCGTCCATCGCCAGCTTCTCCTCCGCGGGCCCGACGCCGATCTCGCTGCGACTGAAGCCCGACGTGGTCGCGCCGGGCACCTCGATCCTGTCCTCGCAGCCCGCCGGCTGGGGCCTGTCCTCGGGAACGAGCATGGCCGCGCCGCACGTCTCCGGTGCCGTCGCGCTTCTCCTCCAGCGCCATCCGACCTGGAGCGCCGCGGAGGTCAAGGCCGCACTGACGGTGACGGCGAAGCCCCTGGCCGGAGGCGACGGGCAGGCCGGCCCGACGCGCGTCGGCGCGGGCCTCGTCGACGTCGCAGCGGCCGACACCCCCGAGATCAGACCGACACCCACGTCCGTCTCGTTCGGCCTCGTCCCTTCCGAGACGATCACGAGCCGGAGCGTCTCCATCGTGGACGTCGGCGGGGGTGCGGGGGAATGGACCGTCTCGGTCGCGTTGAGCGGAACGCCGGAGGGGACGGGCATCGACGTCCCTCCGACGATCACCGTGCCCGGTCCGCTCTCGCTCGACCTCGTCTCCGGGACGGCCGACGGGGAGGTCTCCGGCGCCGTCATCCTGCGCCGTGGCCCCCTGACGCGGCGGATCCCGGTCTGGGGGCGCGTCGAGATCCCGAAGCTCTCGGTCGCCAAAGCGACCACCCTCCGGAAGCCGGGCATCTACAGCGGCAACACGCGCGGCAGACCGGCGCTCGTCGACACGTATCGCTATCCGGAGGTTCCTGCCGACGCTCCCGTCTCCTCGCGCCTGGCCGGTCCCGAGCAGGTGTTCAGGGTGCGTCTCACCAAGCCCGTCGCGAACTTCGGTGTGGCGATCGTCTCGCGCGGGCCAGGGTCGCGCGTCGAGCCGCGCGTCGTCCGAGGCGGCGACGAGAACCGGCTCACCGGCTATGCCGCGCTCCCCTTCGACCAGAACCCGTACGTCACGGACTTCGGCAGCCCGGTGGCCGCCGCAGGCGCTGTCCGCCCCTCGGCCGGGACCTACTACGTCGTCTTCGACAGCCCCAACGCCGCCGGGGCCGGCACGTATCGCTTCCGCTTCTGGATCGACGACGTCAAGCCTCCGGCCGCCGCGATCGTGAGCCGGAAGGTCCGGCGCGGGGATCCGATCAGGGTCACCGTCACCGACGGAGGCTCCGGGATCGACGTGAGCTCGGTCGAGGCGACGCTCGACGGCCGAGAGGCGCGCGCTCCGCTCGTCGGCGGCGAGATCCGCGTTGCGACCACGACGCTTGCGCCCGGGCGGCATCGCCTCCGCGTCGCGCTCTCCGACTTCCAGGAAACGCGGAACAACGAGAACGTCGCGCGCATCCTTCCGAACACGCGCGTCGTCGCGGCGACCGTCACGATCGTCCCCCGCTGACCACGCGCCGCGCCGGCCGCGGTCCGCGTCTCGGCCAGAGGACTATCGTTGGGCGGCCGCAATGGACACCGCAACTGGAGGAGGCACGGCTGCGCCGGCCCCACCGGCAGGCACGACCGCGACCATCAAGCTGCGCCCGCCGGGCGCCCCGGCGCCGCTCCTCCCGCGCCCGCGCCTCCGGGCGATCCTCGACGACGTCCACCGGCGCCGCCTGACGAGCGTCGTCGCCGGGGCGGGTTTTGGCAAGTCGACGCTCCTCGCGGCGTGGGCCACCGACCTGAACTGCGCCTGGTACACGGCCACGTCCGACGACGTCTCGCTGGCCACGTTCGCGCGAGGCGTTGCCGACGCTCTTCGGCTCCGTGTCCCTGCTCTTCCGGTCGACGCAGCGAACGCCGTCAAGGCGGGGGCCGGCCCGGGCGGTGGCGAGGACGATGCGGGCCGGGGCCGGGGCTTCGCGGCGGTCATCTGCGAGATCCTCCAGAGCGAGCTTCGCCGCGATCTCGTGCTCGTGCTCGACGACGTCCACGAGATCGCAGCGTCGGCAGGCGCGATCCAAGCGATCGAGGCGCTCTGCCGCCAGGCGCCGGAGCGTCTGCACCTCGTCGTCGCGTCCCGTGACGAGCTGCCGTTTCCGGTCGAGCGACTCAAAGGGCAGGGGCAGGTCATGGAGATCACCGGCTCGCAGCTCGCATTCGACGTCGACGAGACCGCGACGCTGCTGCTGGAGCTCACGGGAGACGCGGACCCTGCCGTCGCCGCCGAGCTCCACCGACTCACCGGCGGCTGGCCCGCGGCTGTCCGCCTCGCCGTGGAGTTCCTGCGGGGCGTTTCCCCCGCCGACATGCCCGCCGGGCTCGAGCGCATGCGCCGGCCGGGCGGGCCGCTCCTCGCCTACCTGGCCGCCGAGGTGTTCGCGGGCGAGAACCCGCGTGTAGTGGAGCTCGTCGCGCGGGTGGCTCCGCTCGATCGCTTCACCGCCGAGCTCTGCGCCGCGCTCGGGATGGAAGCGGCAGACGTGACGCTGCGATCTCTCGCGCGCCGCGGGCTCCTCGTCGAGCTGCAGGGCCGCGAGCCCGGGTGGTACGCGCTCGGCGCGCCGGTGCGCGAGTTTGCCCTTGCCCGGCTCGCCCCGAGCGCTGCCGCGACGCGCGAGGTGCGGATCGCCGCCGCGCGATGGTTCGAGAGCCGCCACGAGCCCGAGGAGGCGCTGCGGTCGCTCTCCTCCGTCGAGGCCCCCGAGACGGCACGCCTCCTCGAGGCCTACGGCGGCACGCTTCTCTCCCAGGGGGCCGTCGACGCCGTGCTCGACGCGGCGGGCCGGCTTCCGCCCGAGCTCCGCACCTCGGGCGTCGAGCAGCTCGTCGGCGAGGCGCACCAGATCCGCGGCGACTGGGACGAGGCCCTCCGCTGCTTCGAGCGCGCGGCGGAGCGCGCAGCCCCGCTCCCGCCGGCCCTCGCCTGGCGCATGGGCCTCCTGCACCACCTCGGAGGCCGCCTCGACGAGGCGGTGGCGATCTATGACCGCGCCGACGAGTCGGGCGAGCCCCGGGACGTCGCGCTGCTTCTCGCCTGGCGCGCGTCGGCGCGCTGGCTGCGTGGCGACGCCGACGCCTGCCGCGAGGATTCGGCGCGCGCCTTCGAGATCGCCACGCAGGCCGGCGACCCTCAGGCTCTGGCCGCCGCCCACACCGTGCTGGCCATGCTCGCCGCGCTCGAGGGAGACCGGAGCGGCAACGAGGCCCATTACCTCCGCGCGCTCGACTACGCCCAGCAAGCAGGCGACGTGCTCCAGCTCGTCCGCGTTCGCACGAACCGCGGCTCGCGTCACGTGGAGGAGTGCTCGTACGAAGAGGCGCTCTCGGAGCTCGATCACGCGCTGCGGCTCGCCGATCTCACGGGCTTCGCGGCTTTCCGCGCGCTCGCGCTGTCGAATCGCGGCGAGGCTCTCTCGCGCCTCGGCCGATTCGACGAGGCGATCGCAGACCTCGAGATGTCACGCGCGCTCTACCAGCGGCTCGGCTCGCGCATGATCGCGTATCCGCTCGAGAAGCTCGGGGAGGTCTACCGAATCCGCGGCGACGCGGCGCTGGCCCGCTTGACGTACGAGGAGGCGTTGCGGCACGCGGAGGCGGCGGGCGACGTGCAAGGTCTCGGCCCCACCCTGACCGGCCTGGCACGGACGGTCGCGGCCGACGATGCCGACGAGGCGCAGCGGCTTGCGGAACGGGCGCTCGCGCTCGGGTCCGGCATGAACCGGGCGCAGGCAGTCCTCACCGCCGGCTGGGTCGCGCTCGTGCGCCACGACGCCGCCCGTGCCGCCGACTACGCGGTGGAGGCCGCGTCCGAGGCCGGCCGGCGGCGCGACCGGGCCGCGCTCGCCGAGTCGCTCGAGCTTCGTGCGTTGGCCGATCCGCGTGCGGGGGGTGTCGGGCGGGCGGCGGAGGCCGAGACGATCTGGCGTGAGCTGGGCAACCCCACCGGCCAGGCACGTGCGGCGATGGTCGGTGCGTTGCTCGCAGGCGACGACGAGGCTGCCCGCTGCGCCGAGGCGGCGCTGGCGGAGGTGGGCGCCACGGGCTACCGAGCGGCACTCGCGCTCGTCCACCCGCTGAAGGGCGTCCCGCCCGTCGTCGTCCAGTCGCTCGGGCGATTCCGCGTGCTCCTCTCCGGCGAGCCCGTGCCGCTCGGAGCGTGGCAATCCCGCAAGGCGCGCGACCTGCTCAAGATCCTCGTCGCGCGGCGCGGCCGGCCGACTCCGCGCGAGGCCCTGATGGAGGCGCTCTGGCCCGGACAGAGCCCCGGGCCGCTCGGGAATCGCCTGTCGGTCCTCCTCAGCACGGTCCGCGGCGTCCTCGACCCCGGCAAGCGGCGCGACCAGGACCACTTCGTCGGCGCCGACAAGAGCGCCGTCTGGCTCGACGAGGCGAATCTCTCGGTCGACGTCGAGGAGTTCCTCCGCACGGCCGACGAGGCGCTCCTGCTGCATCGTGACGGTGGTAGCGACGCCGTCGGCCGGCTCGCCGCAGCCGAGGCGGCCTATGCCGGCGACTTCCTCGAGGAGGACGCCTACGAGGACTGGGCGCTCGCGATGCGCGAGGAGGCCCGCGCGACGTACATCGCAGTCGCTCGAGCGCTTGCCGACACGGCTGCGGCGCGGGGCGACGCGGACGCGACGACGCGCTACTCGCTGCGCGTGCTCGAGCGCGACCCGTACGACGAGCCCGCGCATCTCGGGCTGGTGGCTGCGCTCGAGCGGGCGGGCCGTCACGGCGAGGCGCGGCGCCGTTTCCGCGCGTACTGCGCGCGCATGGACGAGATCGGCGTCGAGTCGGCCCCGTTCCCGGCGCCGCAGAGCCGTCCCGAGCTCTGAAACCGGCACTAAGCGAACCTGAAGACCCGACGTGCACCATCGCGCGATGCACCGCGACGAGGATACGGCGTCGAGCGTCGATGATCCCGCCACCGGCGGCTCGCTGACGCAAACGTTCGTCGTCCGCCTGTGGGAGGCCCCGAACCCGACGTGGGGAACGGTCGCGGGCCTCCGCGGTGTGGTCGAGCACGTCCGGACCGGCGACTCCGTCGCGTTCGGGAGCGCGGATGCGCTGCTCGCCTTCCTGCAGACGGCAGCGGGAGGCCACACGCGCTCGACGGGGG
>DASSBI010000211.1:0-2691 GCA_035698965.1 Gaiella sp.
GCGCGTCCACTTCGGACATGTCAGGTCGGGACCTGGCGGTGAGAGACACGTCGGGCCGGGCGTTCTCGGGCCGCCGACCTCCACCCCACGGCTTCAGCCTATCGTCGAAACCGTGACGGGTCCGTGCCGTCTCTGCAGCGAAAGCGTGCCGATCGCTCCGCAGGGCCTGCCTTTCCGTCCGCCTTTCCGTCCGCGCGCTGGCATGTCTCCCGGCAACGGAGCGCACGCGCCTCACGCCCCGAGCTGCCCGGCGTCGAACTGCTCCGGGAGCAGCTCGTCGGTGGTCATCTCGACGATCCGTCCGCCGTTGCGGAACAGCACGCGCTCCACACCCATCTCCGCGAGCCACTGGCGGCAACCACCGCACGGCGAGGCAGTGATCGCCGCGACGACGAAGTCGCCGGGCCGGTAGCCCTCGGAGATCGCCCGGGACAGTGTCGTCCGCTCCGCGCAGACCCCGAGCGGATACGCGGCGTTCTCGACGTTCACGCCCTCGACGACGCGGCCGTCCCGGCAGAGGACGGCGCAGCCGACGTGGAACTCCGAGTAGGGCGCGTAGGCGCGCGAGGCGATCGCGTCCGCGGCGGCGAGGAGCTCGGCGTCGGTCATGCGTAGAACCCCTGGAAGATGACGAGCGTCACGAGCGCCCCGACGAGCCCTCCCGACGCCACCTCGAGCGTCGAGTGGACGCCCGCCTCGATCCGTGTCTGCGCGACGAGCAGCGCCATGATCAGCGTGAGTGAGGACACGAGGAAGCGGTGCTCGGTGTCGCCGAGAACGAGCGTGATCGCCATCCACGCGGCGAACGCGACGGCCGCGTGACCGGAGGGCCAGCCGCCGCGAAGCGGCGACCCGCGCCCCGAGAAGGCCTTTAGCGCGATCACCAGCGCGATCGTCAGCACGAGGGCGATCAGCGTCAACTCCGCCGGCGCCTCCGAGAGCTTGTCGAGCAGTCGCGAGCTCTCCTCGGCGACCTGTCCCGAGAAGACGAGGTAGCCGACGGCGATCGCGTTGATCGCCGCGATCAGGACTGCGCCCGCGCCGATGTCCTTCGCGAGCTTCGCCATCGGGTCGAACGACGTCGACGCGACGTCGACAGCGGCCTCGATCGCCGTGTTGATCATCTCGGCGATCAGCACGAACGCGATCGCCAGGAGCAGCGCGATCAGCTCGAGGCGCGAGACGTCGAACGCGAGCGCGGCGATGAGCACGGCCACCGCGACCCCGAAGTGGATCCGCATGTTCCGCTGCGTCCGGAGCACGTGGATGATCCCCTCGATCGCGAAGTTGAAGCTCTCGAAGATCGAGGGCGGGCGACGGGGCGTGATCACGGGAGATGCACTCGCTCGCGGGCCTCCATGGCCGGCCCATGCTCGTGACCGAGGAGATGGAGGAGCCCGTGCACGAGCGGCCAGTGCCACTCGTCGCCGATCACCTCCGGGCAGAGGACGACGTCACCGAGCGCACGCGGCTCGCCCTCCGGCAAGGGCGACGCGCCGTCGATCGGGAAGGAGAGGACGTCGGTCGGCTCGTCGATCCCGAGGTGCTCCCGCTTGAGGGCGCGCATCTCGTCCGCGCCGACGAAGACGATCCCGAGCTCGCCGTCCGCCATGCCTTCCGCCGCGAGCACTTCGCAGGCAAGCTCGATCGCACCTTCGTCGTCGACGGCGACGCCGCTTCGGTTCGAGACCTCGATCTCGAGCATCAGCGGTGACGTGCGGAGCCCGTCTCCTCGACGTGTCGCTTGTACGCCTCGACGATCCGCTGTACGAGCTTGTGCCGGACGACGTCCTCGTGCCCGAACTCGACGAAGCCGATCCCGTCGAGCGAGCGGAGGATGTCGCGCACCTGGATGAGCCCCGAGGCCTGCTCGCGCGGGAGGTCGATCTGCGTCACGTCGCCGGTGACCACCATCCGCGAGCCGAACCCGAGGCGCGTCAGGAACATCTGCATCTGCTCGGGGGTCGTGTTCTGCGCCTCGTCGAGGATGACGAACGAGTCGTTCAAGGTCCGGCCACGCATGAAGGCCAGCGGCGCCACCTCGATCGTGCCACGGTCGATGTACGCGTTCAGCCGGTCGGCGTCCATCATGTCGTAGAGCGCGTCGAACAGCGGGCGCATGTACGGGTCGACCTTCGCGAGCACGTCGCCCGGAAGGAAGCCGAGACGCTCGCCGGCCTCGACCGCCGGCCGGGTGAGGATGATCCGCCCCACTTCGCGCTCGGCGAGCGCCTTGACGGCGAGCGCGATCGCGAGATAGGTCTTGCCCGTCCCGGCCGGGCCGATCCCGAACGTCACGGTGGACGCGCGGATCGCGTCGACGTAGCGCTTCTGCGTGACGGTCTTCGGCGCAATCTTCTTGCCCCGGTGCCGCCAGACGACGTCGTCGAAGACGTCGCGGATGTCCTCCGACTGGTCGAGCGCAGCGACGACCGCACCGACGGTGTCCGGCCCGATCGCGTGGCCGCCCTCGACAAGCTCGACGAGCTCGTCGAGCACGGCCCTGGCCTCCGCGACGCGGGCCTCGTCGCCGGCCAGCGTCAGCCGGTTGCCGCGGAGCGAGATCGTGCAGCCGAGCCGCTCGCGCAACGCGTCGAGCACGCCGTCGCCGACCCCGGCCAGCTCGGCCGCGACCTCGTTCGGAACGGTGAGAACGTCCTGCATGGATCTCAGTGTAGGGCGAAGGGTCGG
>DASSBI010000212.1:0-2438 GCA_035698965.1 Gaiella sp.
CGCGAAGCACCGCCGGATCGCGCAGCTGCTGGATGGGCTCGACGACACCCGTCTCACGCCCGCAGAGCGGGCCGACCGGGAGCTGGCACTGGCGGAGGAGGTCACGATTCTCTGGCAGACCGACGAGGTTCGCTCGCACCGCCCGCGCGTCGTGGACGAGATTCGGCAGGCGCTCTGGTTCCTCGAAGACAGCCTCTGGGACGCCGCAGCGCACCTCCTGGCCGTCTGGCGCGACCAGCTCCCGGGCAACCCGCTCAGGTTCGGGACCTGGATCGGAGGAGACCTGGACGGGAATCCGAACGCCGGCGCGGAGACGGTTCGCGAGGCCGTCGAACGGGGCTCGGCGCTCGTCCGGGAGCTGCTCCGGCGCGATGTTCGGGCGCTCGCAGCCTCGTGGGGCATGTCGAGCACGCTCGTGGAGGCCGACAGCCGCGTGGCGGCGGTCGACCTGCCGGCGAACCGAAACCCGACCGAGCCCTACCGACGGCGACTGACGGCGATCTGGGAGCGCCTCGGCGCCGATGACTACCGCTCGACCGACGAGCTCCGGGGCGAGCTCGACCTGATCGAGACGAGCCTACGCGCCAACGGAGGCTCCCGTATCGCGGACGGCGGGCTGGCCGCGCTCCGGCGGCACCTCGACGTGTTCGGCCTCACGGGGCCGGCGCTCGACCTCCGGCTGCATTCGCGCCAGCTGCGACAGGATCCGGAAGCGACCCTGGAGGTGCTCGCCGAGGCAGCAGCGCTCCAGAGGCGGCGCGGGCCGGCGGCGATCGACACCCTGATCGTCTCGATGACCCACTCGGCCGAGGACGTCCTGCTCGCCGAATCGCTCGCCGAGCAGGCGGGGCTCGACGTGACGGTCGTACCGTTGCTGGAGACGATCGACGACCTGCGCGGAGCCGAGTCGCTCGCCGCGGAGCTCCTCGAAAGAAGGGCGAGCTCGAGGCTCGAGGTGATGGTCGGCTACTCCGACTCCGGCAAGGACGGCGGCGTCGTCACGGCCCAGTGGGAGATCTTCCGGGCACAGGAGCGGCTCGCCTGGCTCGCGGGCGAGCGCGGCGTCGAGCTCACCGTCTTCCACGGGCGGGGCGGCAGTGCGGGGCGCGGGGGCGGCCCGACGTACGCCGCGATCCTCGCCCAGCCGCCGCACGCGGTCGACGGCCGACTCAAGGTCACCGAGCAGGGCGAGACGATCGCCTTCAAGTACGGCCTGCCCGGACTTGCGCGACGGAACCTCGAGGCCGCAGTCGCAGCGACGCTTCTCACGGCAGTGCCGGACCGGATCGGCGAGGCGCCCGAGGGTGCCCGAGACACGATCGAGGCGGTCTCGGAGGCGGCTCGATCCCTGTACCGCGCGGTCGTCTGGGACGACTCGGACCTGCCGCGCTTCTTTCGCGCCTTCACGCCGGTCGACGAGCTCTCGCTCCTCGAGATCGGCTCCCGTCCGGCGTCGCGTCCCGAGACCTCCGATGCCGGTGAGCTCGAATCGCTCCGCGCGATCCCCTGGGTGTTCGCGTGGACCCAGACGCGCTGCATCGTCCCCGCCTGGCTCGGTGCCGGGACGGGGCTCGAGGGTGTCCCGCCGACGAAGCTGCGCACCCTCTTCCGCGAGTGGCCCTTCTTCCGCGCCCTCGTCGAGAACCTGGAGATGTCCCTTGCGAAGTCCAGCATGGGGATCGCGGAGGGCTACCTCGGGCTCGTCGGCGACGACGCGCTCGCGGCTCGCGTGTTCGGCGTCCTTCGCGAGGAGCACGACCGCGCGCGCGATGCCGTGCTCGAGATCGTCGAGGCGCGCGAGCTCCTCGACCGCCACCCGGTGCTGCAGCAGTCGATCCGGCTGCGGAACCCCTATGTCGACCCGATGAACGCGATCCAGGTCGAGCTGCTCAGGCGGTGGCGGGCAGGCGACGAGAGCGCGCTCCGGCCTCTCCTTCGCTCGATCGCCGGCATCGCGGCGGCGCTGCGAAACACGGGCTGATCCGCTACGCGCCTCGCGAATACACCTCGACCGACGCCCGGATCCCTGGCGCGCCGGCGAGGCGTGCGTCGCATGTGACCAGCGGGGCGTCGAGCGCCTCGGCCAACGAGACGTAGACGCCGTCCTGGATCGGCAGCGTGTGACGCAGCTCCCAGGCGCGTGGGAGCAGAGCCCCATGCGGATACCGGGTGATCGGTAGATCATCGAGGTCGAGCATCGCGTCGGCCGCGCGGTCCGGCCCGAGTGTCGATCGGAGCGACAGACGCCGAAGAGCGTTCACGACCTCGACGTCCACCAGGTGAGGCGCATGGAGAGACGCATCGGCAAGCAGTCGATCGTCGAGTGCGGCATCGACGACGGTTGGAGCGAGGAAGTCGACGAGAGCGGACGCGTCGACGACGATCACGGCACCTCCGGGTCGTCACGCATCTCGCGGATCGTGCGGACGATCTCCTCG
>DASSBI010000213.1:0-2130 GCA_035698965.1 Gaiella sp.
CACCTCGTCCATGTAGGCGAGCGCGCGCAGGTCGGGCGTGCCCTCCTGTCCGCGCATCCACGTGACGAGCTTCGAGAAGACGAGCGTGACCACGAACTGCCGCTCCTCCTCGGAGAGGTGCGCGAGGTAGATCACGGCGCACCGTGGCTTTCCGTCGGCTGTGACGAGAAGCTTCTGCGGGTCGAGCGGCTCGCCCTCGCCCCAGGCGGCGAACGTGGGCGACGCAACGAGGGCGTTCAGCGTGAACGCAAGCTTCGTCCGGTCGGCGGGTGGGAAGAACTGGTCGATCTCGAAGACTCCGAGCTTGCGGATCGGCGGCGTCTGGATCTCGCCGATCAGGGTGCCGAGGTCGAGATTGCGACCCGCGCGCCACGCGTTCTCGATCAGGTTCGAGAGCAGCACGTGCTCGCGGCTCGCGAGCGGGTCAGCCTTGATCCCGACGAGTGCGAGCAGGCTCGTCACCGTGCCTTCGATCTCGTCGCGCAGCGCCTCGGCATCCGTGTCCCAGGAGAGCGGCGGCGCGTCGAGCGAGCCGACGATGTTGAGCGGGACGCCGGCGGTCGAGCCGGGCGTGTAGATCGTCACGTCGCCCGCGTCCTTCAGAGCCTGCAGGCGTTCCGGCCCGATGCCGTTCGCGGCGAGACCCTCGCGCCAGATCGTCGCCTGCTTCGCCGCGAACTCCTCGACCGAGACTCCGGCGGCCTGTGCATCCGCCTCGCTCACCCAGGGCCGGAAGCTCGCAGGCTCGAGATCGGGGAAGACGAGCGCGAGATTCGTCATGTCTCCCTTCGGGTCGAGGACGAGCGTCGGAATCCCCGCGAGACGCGCCTCCTCGAGCAGGACGACCCCGAGACCCGTCTTGCCCGACCCGGTCATTCCGGTCACGACCCCATGCGTCGTCAGGTCGCTCGAGCCGATCACGACCTCGTCGGCGCCGGCCTTGCCGGTCGCCGGATCGATCGCATACCCGATGTGGAACGAGCCCCTGTCCGCCATCGGCCCGGAGTCTAGAGTCGGGGCGATGCTCGACAGCCTGAGAGTCGCCCCCGGGAACGCGGCGCGCATCGCGGAGCGGAGCACCGACGACCGGCTCGGGCTGGAGAAGGACGACGGCGAGAAGCGGCTCGACGAGCTGGTCGAGCGGATCGAGGAGCTCCAGTACCGCCTCTTCGCCGAGGCGCGTCGCAGCGTGCTGCTCGTCCTCCAGGGGCTCGATGCCTCCGGGAAGGACGGCGTCGTGCGTGGTGTCTTCGAGGGCGTGAACCCGACGGGTGTGAGCGTCACGTCGTTTCGTGCGCCCGCCGGCGCCGAGCTCGAGCACGACTACCTCTGGCGGATCCACCGCGCGCTGCCGCGCCGCGGCACGATCGGCGTCTTCAACCGCTCGCACTACGAGGACGTCGTCGCCGTCCGGATGTACGAGATCGCTCCCGAGGCGGTCTGGCGCCCCCGCTACGCGCACCTCCGCGACTTCGAACGGATGCTCGTCGACGAGGGGACGACGGTGCTGAAGGTCTTTCTCAACGTGTCCCGCGACGAGCAGCGCGCCCGATTCCAGGAGCGAGTCGACGATCCGGGCAAGCGCTGGAAGTTCCGGCGCGACGACCTGAAGGTGCGCGAGCGCTTCGGCGAGTGGGTGGCCGCCTGGGAGGAGGCCGTCAACGAGACCACGACCGAGTGGGCGCCCTGGCACATCGTCCCGGCCGACCACAACTGGGTGAAGGCGCTCGCCGTCGCCGAAATCGTCGTCGGCGCGCTCGAGCGGATCGATCCGCAGTTCCCCGACCCCGAGGAGGGGATCGAGGGAATGCGGATCGAGTAGATGGTTGATCGGTAATTGGCGTGACGTCCGGGGACGTCCCAGACCAAGCCGGGCGCACCGGACGGGTACGGCCAGTACCGAAGGTACGGGCCGTGACCGGACGGGGTGATCCGGCGCCGTGTCTGGGGCGCCAGCCGGTTCGCGCCGATTGCCGATCAACCATCTTTGGGGAGCCGCGACGTCGGAATCGCCGCCGTGGATTCCGACGCCGCGGGTGGGGAGGGAGACCTAGAGCAGAATCCGGGCCGCGAGCTCGGGCGGGCATCCCCGCATCACGAGATCGACCGCGTCGTGCAGGTCGACCTCGA
>DASSBI010000214.1:0-2721 GCA_035698965.1 Gaiella sp.
AGGATCCCGCCGACCCCGGTCGCGGCGCCCTGGAAGGGCTCGACCGCCGAGGGGTGGTTGTGGCTCTCGACCTTGAACGCGACCGCGAGGCCGTCGCCGAGGTCGAGCACGCCCGCGTTCTCGCCGGGGCCCTGGAGGACGCGCGGGCCGTCGCTCGGCAGGCGCCGGAGGAGGAGGGCGGAGTGCTTGTAGCCGCAGTGCTCCGACCAGAGCAGGGAGAACACGGCGAGCTCGAAGTGGTTGGGCTCGCGCTCGAGGAGCGAGACGATACGAGCGAGCTCCCCGTCCGTGAGGCCGAGCTGACGATGGAGCGGCTTTTCCGCGACCGAGCTCAGGAGGCCAGTCTAGCCTCGGCGTCGGGTGGCCCCCGGAGGCCGGGCGGCAGAGCTGCGCTCGACCGGTAGCGTCGCACCGGTGCATCGGCGCGACCAGGCTCTCCTCCTCGCGCTCGCCGCAATCTGGGGCGCGTCGTTTCTCTTCATCAAGCTCGGTGTCGAGGAGGTCGAGCCCGCAGTCGTCGTGCTCGGCAGGATCGCCGTCGGGTTCGGCGTGCTCGTCCCCCTCGTCCTCGCGCGCGGCGTGCGTCCCGACCTGCGCGCGATGTGGGTCCCGTTCCTCGTTCTCGGGACGCTCAACAACGCGGTGCCCTACTGGCTCCTCGCGTTCGCGGAGACGCGGATCGACTCGGGGCTGGCGGCCGTGATCCAGGCCGCCGCACCCATCCTGACCGTGGTGCTGGCGACGCGCATAGATCCCTCGCAGCGCGTCCGCGGCCTGCGGCTCGCCGGCGTCGGAGTCGGCTTCGTGGGCGTCGCGCTCCTCGTCGGCGTGCAGGAGGGCGGCCAGCTCGTGGCCGCGCTCGCCGTGCTCGGCACCGCCACCTGCTATGCGCTCTCGGCCCTCTACGCGGGACGCGCGGTTCGCTCGTTCCCGCCGCTCGACGTGACGATCGGCCAGCTCGGCGTCGGACTGCTCCTCGCGCTTCCGTTCGGGCTTGCGCAGCTGCCCTCCGAGGCGCCTCCCGCGAAGGCCGTCGCCGCCATCGTCGCGCTGGGCGCGCTCAGCACGGGTGTCGCCTACCTCCTCTACTTCACGCTCATCGCGCGGGCGGGCGCCTCGCGCGCGATTCTCGTCACGTATCTCGTCCCGGCCTTCGCCCTGGTCTACGGAACGGTGTTCCTCGACGAGGCCGTGACGGCGTCGGCGCTCGTGGGTCTTGTCCTGATCCTCGGCGGGACCGCGCTCGGGACCGGGGCGAGGCTCCGGCGTGGATAGCGTGGCGGCGTGCAGGTGACCCTCAGGCGGGCGACGCTCGACGACGTTCCCTTCCTCGCCGCGCTCGCCGCAGATGCCGACGTAGAGCCATTCCTCGCCGTCTCACGTGCGTCGACATCCGAGGCGATCGCGGAGCGGGTCGCCCGCTCGCAGCGCGAGCCCGACGGCTTCGGCATCCTCGTGATCGAGACCGACGGCGAGCCCGCAGGATCGATGTCGTGGGAGCTCGTCAACCGGCGTTCCCGGATCGCTGCCGTCAGCGGCTTTGCGGTCGACCCCGGGTCGCGTGAGCGCGGAGTCGGCATCGCCGCGGCGAAGGCGCTGCAGCGGCACCTCGTCGTCGAGCTCGGCTTCCATCGCCTCCAGATGGAGGTCTACGGCTTCAACGAGCGCGGCCTCCGGCACGCGGAGCGCGCCGGCTGGGTGCGCGAGGGTGTCCGCCGCCGCGCCTACTGGCGCGACGAGACCTGGGTCGACGGCGTCCTCTTCGGGCTCGTCGCGGACGAGCTGGACGAGGGCTGAGCGCGAGCCCGACGGGACCCGGGGATCCGGCCCTTCGCATCGTCTTGGCAGCGAAGTAGGCTCACGCCACCCCACCGAGAGAAGGAGTTGCAATGGCGTTCCTCGTCGCCCTGGCCGTGTTCGTCGCCGCGATCCTCGTCGGCGTCGTCCTCTTCGTGACCGGGCACGTCGTGCTCGGGCTCTGCGCCCTGCTCGCGAGCCTGCCGTTCGCGCTGGCGAGCTGGGTGAAGTGGGCCGATCGCGGGATCTGACGCCGCGCGTCAGGCGACGACGGGCTGGGCCTCGCCCTCCGCGACCGCCACGACGTCGCGTCGGCGCAGAAGGGCGAAGAGCAGCACAGCGCCGAGACCGAGCAGGAGCGCGCTGCCGAGCCACGCGACGTGGAAGCCGTCGACGAGCGCCTGCGCCTGCTGCGCCTCGGTCGGCGCCCCGCCGAGCGAGGAGAGCGTGTCGGTTGTCTTGTTCGCCGCGAACGTCGAGAGCAGGGCCAGTCCGAGCGCGCCGCCGATCTGCTGCGACGTGTTGAAGAGGCCCGACACGAGGCCCGCGTCGTCGACGGGGACACCGCTCGTCGCGATCAGCGTGATCGGGACGAAGACGAGCCCCATCCCGACGGCGGTCAGGAGGATTCCGGGCAGCAGGTCGGTGACGTACGACGAGTCCGGCGTGAGGCGGAGGAAGCTGAGCAGCCCGAGGCAGGCGAGCCCGAGGCCGATGAGCGGCACCTCACGTGCGCCGAGCGCCGGCACGAGCTTCTGCGAGACGCCGGCGCCGACGATCACACCGAGCGTGAACGGCACGAAGGCGAAGCCGGCCTCGAGGGGCGAGAAGCCGAGAACGCGCTGGAGGTACAGCGTGTTGAAGAAGAACATCGCGAACAACCCCGCCGCGACGATCAGCATCGCCACGTTCGCGCCGCGCACC
>DASSBI010000215.1:0-9260 GCA_035698965.1 Gaiella sp.
GCCGTTGCCCGCGGGGACGACCCCGCAGATCTCGTCGTGCGAGGCGGGACCGTCCTCTCGGTCTTCACCCGGGAGTGGCTCGAGGCCGACGTCGCGATCGTCGACGGCTTCATCGCCGGTGTCGGCTCGTACGAGGGGCGCGAGACGGTCGACGCCGCAGGGCGCTACGTCGTCCCGGGCTTCATCGACTCGCACATGCACATCGAGTCGACGAAGCTCCTTCCCGACGAGCTCGCGCGCCTCATCCTGCCGCTCGGCACGACGGCGATCGTGGCCGATCCGCACGAGATCGCGAACGTGCTCGGAACGGACGGCGTCCACTGGCTGCACGACGCGTCGGCGGGCCTCCAGCTCGAGGTGTTCTTCATGGCGTCCTCGTGCGTCCCGGCCTCGGTTTTCGAGTCGCCGCGGCGGCCGCTAGAGCTCGGCGACCTCGAGGCGCTCATGCGCCGCAAGCGCGTGCTCGGCCTCGCGGAGATGATGAACTTCCCCGGCGTCATCGCCGGTGACGACACCGAGCTGGCGAAGCTCGCGCTCGAGGGAGCGGAGCACGTCGACGGGCACGCGCCCGGAGTGCTCGGCAAGGCGTTGCAGGCGTACGCCGCCTCGGGCATCCGCTCGGACCACGAGATGCTGACGGTCGAGGAGGGGCGCGAGCGCCTGCGCGCGGGCGTCTGGCTCCTCATCCGCGAAGCGTCGATGGCGCGCAACCTGCAGGCGCTGCTGCCGCTCGTGCGCGAGTACGGCCCGAACCGGATCGCGTTCTGCACCGACGACCGCGATCCCGAGGACATCGCCGACAACGGCCACGTGAACGGCATGGTGCGCGACGCCGTCGCCGCGGGGATCGACCCGGCGGACGCGATCCTGATGGCGTCCTTCCATCCCGCACTCTGGCACGGGCTCACGGACCACGGAGCCGTCGCGCCGGGGTTCGTCGGCGACCTCCTGCTCCTGCCCGATCTCGAGACGTTCGTCCCGGAGCTCGTTCTCAAGCGCGGCCGCCGCATCGACGACGTGCCGACGGCCGAGGTGCCCGAGTGGGTGCGGCACACCGTCCGGCTCAAGCCGGTAACCGCCGCCGACTTCGCGATCGCGTGGGCAGGTGGCTCGGCACGCGCGATCGGGCTGATCACGGATCAGGTCGTGACGGCGTCGCTCGAGATCGACCCGCTCGTCGTCGACGGGTACGTGGTCTCCGATCGCGAACGCGACCTCGTCAAGCTCGCCGTCGCCGAGCGCCATCTCGGCACGGGGCGCATCGGCGCGGGGCTCGTCTCGGGCTCCGGCCTCCAGCGCGGGGCGCTGGCGTCGACGGTCGCGCACGACGCGCACAACCTCGTCGTCGTCGGCGCGGACGACGAGGACATGGCGGCCGCTGCGAACCGGCTCGCAGAGGTCGGCGGCGGCATCGTCGTCGTCGACGGCGGCCGCGTTGTCGCGGAGTGCCCGCTGCCGGTCGCCGGGCTGCTCTCCGACCAGCCGCTCGACGTCGTCGTCTCGCAGAGCCGCGGGTGCAACGACGCGGCGCAGGAGCTCGGCTGGGTGGGCGCGACGCCCTTCCTGACGCTCGCGTTCCTCGCGCTCTCCGTGATCCCGTCGCTCAAGCTCACCGACCGCGGCCTGGTGGACGTCGACCGGTTCGAGCTCGTGTCGCTGGCAGTACCCACAGAGCCGTCAGCGGTAGACGTCACGGCGATGGCCGAGCTCGACGACGAGGACGACGAGCCTCTCGTCCTCGATTAGGCAGAGGATCCTGTAGTCGCCGACTCTGTACCGCCAGAACTCCGAGTTGCGGAGTTGCTTGCCGAGCGACCGCGGCTTCGACGAGTCGTGGACGCGCTCGTGCATAAACCGGACCAATGCCCGGGCTACCTGGGGGTCGAGCTTGGCGAGCTGCCTCTCGGCCTGCCGCGACCACTCGACGGAGTAGCTCACGGGCCGTACCGCTCTAGAACCTCCTCCATCGACACGGTGTTCCCGCCAGAGGCGTAATGCTCGGCCAGCGCCTCCTCGGCGAGGTAGAGATCCTCGAGATCCTCGAGGTGCTCGAGGATCGCCTCGCGTGCATAGAACGACTTGGAGCGTCCAGTTCGCTTGGCCAGGGCTTCGAGCCTCGCCTCGACGTCGGGGGGAAGCCTCAGGGCCAGCATGTCGATCCTCCTCCGGTCACCGTCTTCTATACATGTATAGCACGATCCGTCGCGCAGCGACCGGCAAGTGCGGCGTCATGGAACGTGAGTGTCCCGTGAAACGGAGACGCCGCACTAGCGGGCGTACGTCGCGATCTGCCCGTCACGGGCGAGGAGGCGCCAGCCGCTCGCCCGCAGGTTCGCCTCCGCTCGATCGGGGCAGCCGGCCGCGAAGAAGCGGCTCTGCGCGTAGAGGCCTCGGTGCACGGCGACGAAGCGGATGCCGAGGTCGGCGGGCACCGTTCCGCGGCCGCAGGAGAGCGGACGGAGCTCGCGCGCCAGCCCGACGGCGCGCTTCGGCGCGATGGTCGAGTACCCCTGCGGACGCTCGCGCGGGCTCTGACGGGCATAGCCCAGGTAGACGCTGCCGTAGTGGACGTCCGGCCGGAAGACGGGAAGCTCGAGCAGCCGTCCGTGCCCGCGGATCGCCGCGTATGCGGCGCTCGGCGTATCGGCCGCGACGGCGCCGAACACCGGAACCCGCAGATCGACCGCCAGCAGCACGGTGACACCCGCGACCGCGAGCGGCAGCACGAGCTTGTGGCGCTCCAACGCAAGCGCTGTCCGGCCGGCGTCCACCGCGAAGGCGACGAGGGCGGCAAGCGCGAGGCACGCAATGGGCAGCAACCGCTCGGGCACCCGCGTTGCGTCGAGCCCCGGCACGTGACGCCAGAGGGTCTCGTAGCCCGGCAGGTTGGCACCGAGGGCGAGGAGGCAGGGGAGGAGCGCGGCCAGCCCGAGCAGGAGGGCGAGGCCACGGCGGCGCCGGACCGCGACCAACCCTGCGATCGCCACGAGCGGCGTCAGCCACCCGAAGAACACCAGCTCCTCGATCCCACTCCCCACACCGCGCGTGACGAAGTCCGAGACCTCCGCCGAGTACCGGTCGACCTGGGCGAACGAACGGCCGGTGCCGATCGAGCCCGCGACGGCCCAGCGGTCGACGGCCAGGCCTGCGACGAGCGCGGCGGCTGCGCCCACAGCCACTTTCCACCAAGAGGCCTGCGGCGTACGCGCCCAGGCGTATCCGAGCACGAGCGGGATCGCCCCGAGCGCGAGGTGGAGCTGGCCCGAGAGCGGGATGGCCGCCAGACAGACAGCGGCCGTCACGAATCGGCGTCGCTCGAGCGCGAGCAGCGTCGCGGGGAGGAGGAACGAGATCAGCCCGAGGAGGTGTCCGGTCGACTGGCCGACCCGGTAGGGCATCAGGCAGAAGACGACGCCGCCGACGAGCGCGGCCGCACGGGACAGACCGAGCGCACGCATCCACGAGCATGCCATCCCGCCGGCGAGGACGAACGAGAGCAGGACGAACACGTCGTACGCCCACACGTTCCCGACCGCCGCGGCGAGCGGCCAGTAGGGGAGCCCGAAGAGCCAGCCCTGGAGGCTCGGCGGCGCCTCTGCCTCCGGGCGGAACGAGTAGGGGTCGGCGAACGGCGACGCGCCGCGCCCGAGCTGGTGGCCGACGAGCCAGAACGCCCAGCCGAGCTGGAGGTGATCTCCGGCGGCCGCCTCGCCGTGGCCCGCCGCGGGCCGCGCCAGGTAATGCGCGCCGTCGACGTGCCGGGATCCCGGCCAGGTAGCCCACAGCGCGCAGGCCGCGTACAGCGTGAGTGCGAGAAGGAGGAAACGGCTGCGGTCGGCCACGAGGCGCGACCGTACCGGGCCAAGCTACGGTGTGATGACGGCGAGCTTCGGGAGATACGTGCGGTAGCGGCGTGCGTCCCGGGTCAGCAGGTTGAAGCCCTGGATCGCCGCGTGTGCGCCGATATAGAAATCCGGGAGAGGCGACCGGCGCTCGCCGCCGCCGCCGCGCCGATACCGGACGAAGCACTTGCCGGCGAGGAAGCCCGCGTCCCAGGGCAGCGGGAGCCGTTCGAAGATGTCCGGCGGAAGCGCCGCGTCGAGATCCTCGACGTTCGCGAAGCCAACCGACACCTCCGCGTAGACGATCGGGTTGATCGCGAGTCGGCCCTGGTCGGCGGCGCCTGCGAGTGCTTCTGCCGACCGCGCGCCCCAGCGAGGGTCGTCGGTCAACACGTCCAGCAGGACATTCGAGTCGACGAGCGTGATCAACGGCGGGTGAGCGCCATGATCTCGTCCGTGGTCAAGCTCCCAGTCGCGGCTCCGCGCATGCGCTCGACGATCGCCTGACCGCGGCCGGCATCACGCGACTTCCGAAGCCGCAGGACGTCGCCTTCGACAGTGAACTCGACCGTCGAGCCGGGGTGGATCCCGAGCCGGTCGCGGATCTCCAGCGGGATCGTGACCTGGCCCTTGGTAGTGACCTTTCCTGCCATGGCTGTAAGAGACATACCGGTAATACCAAAAAAAGAATGCCAGTCTACGGCGCGCAGCACCAGCCGTCGACGCGAGGGAACGAGCGCGAGCGGAACTGCTCCGCGATTCGTGACACCGCGCGGATCGACCCGCCGTCCGCCCGCAGGACGACCCACTGGTCGGCGGTCGGCCAGGCGATCAGCAACCAGCGGCCGTCGGGAGACCACGCGAGATCGGAGAAGCGCCCGCGTCCGGCAAAGACCCGGCCTCCCGGATCGCCCACGACGCGCACCTCGGTTCGCCCCCGCTTGGCGAGCGCGGCCGCCCACGCGTGACTTCCGGAGCGAACCGCGCTCGCGACCACCGTCGCGGTAGGACTGCGCAACCCCGTCCAAAGGCGCCCCTCGCGGGTGAGCACGTCGATCCGGCCAGCGCGGCGGACCTGCAACCGCCTGCCGTCCGTGGTCCACTCCAGCGCGGTTGCAGCCCCTTGGCCGCTCGCGCGCCAGAGGACACGGTTGGTCACGAGATCCCGCGTCACGACACGGTTCGACCGGTCGACGTAGGTGAGCACGTGTCCGGTACCGGGACGCCACGCCGGTGCAACGGTCGACACCGGCTCGACGGCGCGGTCGCCGCGTCCGTCGCCGGCCACGACCCGGAGCTGGTCGCGCGAGAGGTAGGCGATGCGCGTGTCCGTCCTCGAGCCACCCCAGCGCGGCGAGGAGACACCGCGGCGAGCAAGCGTCCAGCGGACGGCGCCGTTGGGCTCGAGCGCGGCAAGCTCGTTGGGTTTCGTGGCAACGAGAAACCGGCCGAACGGCGACCAGCTCGCCTCGCGGTAGCCCGAGAGCAGGCGCTTCTCACCGTTCGCTGCGACGACCCAGACGCCCGCGTCGGAGGCGACGAGCAGACGCCCTCCGCCGGGTAGCGAGAACAGCGCGGGCGCCGCGTGCTCGACGCCGACAGCCTCGCGGACGCGATCGACGACTGCCATGCCCGGCGGGCTCGCAGCGGCGAGGGTGACCGCGGTCGCCCCGAGCGCCACGGCGACGGCGATCCGCCGGCCGCG
The DNA here is from genome assembly GCA_035698965.1 of Gaiella sp. GTDB lineage: Bacteria > Actinomycetota > Thermoleophilia > Gaiellales > Gaiellaceae > Gaiella. Next base: position 5,548 of record DASSBI010000215.1, read on the forward strand.
CGACCGGTGCGGGACCGGCTCGCGCTCCCCGAACGCAGTCAGCACGACCTCGCGCGACCGCTCCCGCGCGGCGTCCGCGCCCGGAATCCGAAGTCGCTCGAGCACGTCCCTCACAACTCGTCTCGCATCGCGTCGAGGCCGCGCCGGATCCGGGAGTTGACGGTCCCGCGCGGGAGGTCGAGCGCTCGCGCGATCTCGCCCGGTGCGTATCCGAGCAGGTGGCGGAGCACGATCACGGCCCGCTGGTCGGGCGGAAGCCGTGCGAGCGCCGCGAGCAGCTCGCGGTCTGGCGGCTCGTGCTCGTCCGCGCCCGTCGCGTGCTCGGTCAGCTCCGTCTCTTTGCGGAGGCTCCGGGTCCGCGCGGCGTCGATCGCGCGGTTCACGACGATCCGGTGAAGCCAGGGCCCGAAGGGCCTGCGGCGGTCGAAGCGGTCGAGGCTCCGGATCGCGGCGACGAAGGACTCCTGGGCGATGTCCTCGGCGAGCGCGGCATCGTGCAGGACCAGGTACGCCGCGCGGTGAGCTCGAGGCCAGTGCGCATCGAAGAGCGCCTCCATGTCGGGCACGGAGCCACGCTGCGCGCCCCGCACCCAGGCGCGCTCGTCCCGGCCTGCGCGTGCCACTGCAGGACCATACGACCGTGAGACCGCCAGAGGTCCACGAAAGAGGTACGGCTCGGAGAGCGGTGGAGGTCCCCGGTTGGTGTCCGACTTTAAGTCGGACACCAACCGTCCAGCGCGCCGAGCTGGACCTCGTGTGCCGCACCGTGCGTACCTAGGGCATGAACAGACGCCGGTTCCTTCTCGCCGGGCTCGTCGCGCCGGCCGCCCTCGCACTCGACCCCGTGCACGTGCTCGGCGCTACCGAAGGGGGTGGAGTTGTCGCGCTTGCGACCGCCGACCTCGAATCCCACGTCGTCGCGCTCGACGTCACCACGGGACGTGTCGTGAAGCGCATCCGGACCGTCGCGAGCCCGCGCTCGATCGAGACCTCTCCGTTCGGGCACGTGGTCGTGGCGCACACGCCGATCGGCGCGCTCTCGGTTCTCGACGCTGCCACGCTCTCCGTCCGGGCCGTGCTACGCGGCCTCGGCGAGCCGCGCTACACGGCGATGCATCCAACGGAGCCGCTCGCTTACGTCACCGACTCCAGTCGCCGCGAGGTCGTCACGGCCGACCTCGACCGCACGCGAATCGTCCACCGGACTCGCGTTCCCGGGCCGGCCCGGCACGTCTCGGTCGACGACGGGACGACGCTCTGGACGTCGCTCGGCTCCGCCGCGGAGCGGATCGCGGTGCTCGACCTGTCCGAGCCGCGCCGGCCGCGGCTCGTCCGCGTGATCGATCCGCCGTTCCTCGCCCACGACGTCGTGTTCGCGCCGGACGGCTCGCACGTCTGGGTGACGTCCGGTGCGAGCAACGCGCTCGCCATCTACCGGCCCGCCGGCGGCGCGCCCCGGATCCTCGCTGCCGCGGCGCCGCCGCAGCACGTCGCCTTCGACGCGCGGCACGCCTTCGTCGCGAGCGGACGGGACGGGACGGTGCAGCGGCGCCGGATCGACGGCGGTGTCGTTCGCGCCGCGCGCGTGCCGCACGGCTCGTACAACGTCACGTGCTTGTCCGGGGGTGCAGCGGTCGTGACACCGTCCCTGAACGAAGGGACGATCGCCGTGCTCGGGACGGGCGGCACGGTGCGCCTCGTCCGGAAGGTCACGCGATCCGCGCACGACGCGTGCGTCGTACGGGCCGGCTGAGGAACCGCGCGCCCGCGTGCGGTGTATCCCTCGAGAGCTACGAGGAGGTGTCAGATGAGAGGTCGTTCGCGAGTGCTGACGACGATCGCGAGCGCCGCGGTCGTCGGTCTCGCGGGCGCCGGCGCTGGAGCCGCGGCCGGGCCGGTGCCTCCCGTGATGAACGGTGCGCCGGGTATCGCGGCCGTGGGCGGCACCCATGTCGTCGCCGTGGCGAAGCGCGGGGGCGGTGCGACACAGCTCCGCCTCGTCCGCGACCGCGACGGGACCGTGCTGCGCACGCGAGTGCTCCCGGCCCACGTCGGCGTCCCGATGGTCACGTTCTCCGGGCTGGTCGAAGGAACGTGGGCGAAGGGGCGGCGACTCGTTCTCGCGTCATCCGTCTACGAGGATCAGGTCAACACGCGCTTCGTCGTGATCGATACACGCACGCTGGTACCGCTTCGCACGGTCACGCTCGCAGGCTCGTTCGCCTACGACGCGGTCTCGTCCGACGGCCGGCGCCTCTACGTGCTCCAGTACCCTGGCGGCGTCCAGGGCGGCGTGCGCTATGTCGTGCGGTCGGTCGATCTGCGCAACGGGAAGCTCGAGCCGGGCGCGATCGTCGACAAGTCGGAGCCGAGCGAGCGCATGAGCGGGGTCGCGCTCGCGCGGGCCTGGAGCCGCGACGGTGCGTGGGCGTACACGCTCTACAACGGCGGCACGTCGCACGCCTTCGTCCACGCGCTGAACACGCGGACGCGGGTCGCACGCTGCATCGACCTGCCGTGGGCCGGGAATGCGCAGAGCGTGCTCGACGGTGTCCGGCTGGCCGTGACCCCGAGCCGCATGCTGACGCTCACGGGGCGGGGCGGTGCCGTGCTCGCCCGCGTCGACACGCGGACGTTCTCCGTGCAGGCGTAGCGGAGCTCAGCCGGCGGGCGCGTCTGCGTCCGCCGGCTCGGTGGCGTCCGCGATGGCCCGTACGACCTCCACGATGTCGCGGTTCGCGTTGTAGACGCGAAGCTGCCGCTCGGCCGAGGTGCCGCGAGAGAGAAGCGCCGCAATGCCCTCGAGCTCGCGCTCCGATCCGAGCTCGCGCGCGTGCGGCTCGAGATCCCGCAGCGTGCGGCGGACGAGCTTGGCAATGGGGGAGCGGATCCGGCTTCCCGTGGCGAGGTCCATCACCGGCGCATCGAGCCCGTAGCGCGCTGCGAGCCACTTGTTCTCGCTCGTCAGGATCCGGTGGTACGAGGGGATCTCCTCGCCGGCGTCGTAGCGCTCGCTGAGCTGCTTGACGAGCGCCTGGCAGTACGCCGCGATCCCGACCGCGTCCTCGAGTCGCGTGACGGCGTCGCAGATGCGCACCTCGATCGTTCCCCACTTCGGGTGCGGGCGGATGTCCCACCAGATGTGCGTGTAGTCGGCGATGCACCCGGTGCGCTCGAGCTGGCCGACCACGGATGCGTAATCCTCGTAGTCACGGAAGCGCGGCGGTGGACCCGAGCGCGGGAAGGCCGAGAAGACGATCTGCCGGCTCGAGGCCAGGCCGGTCGGCTCCCCGCGCCAGAACGGCGAGCTCGCCGAGAGCGCGAGGAGTGGGGCGAGGTGCGGAAGCAGGCCGTTCACGATCTGGATCGCCTTGTCGGGATCGTCGACCGCGACGTGGATGTGCATGCCGAAGATCAGCTCGCGCCGCGCGACGTACTGGAGCTGGTCGATCAGCGCGTGGTAGCGGTCCTTCGCCGTGATGCGCTGCCGCTCGAAGAGGCTGAACGGATGCGTACCTGCCGACCCGACCCGGAGCCCCTGCGCCCGGGCGACGTCGCGAACGTAGCCGCGGAGCGTCTGGAGCTCGCGCATCACGTCGCCCGCCGTGCGGCACACGGGCGTCGCGATCTCGAGCACCGACTGCATCAGCTCGGCGTTGAGACGGCTCGCGAGCTCGTCGCCCTGGATCGCGTCGAGCACCATCTCGATGTGC
>DASSBI010000216.1:0-2629 GCA_035698965.1 Gaiella sp.
GAACGTCGTGCCCGACTCGACCCGCTCGCCGCCGATCACGAGCGGGATCGCCAGTCGCTCCGCCGCCATCTCGTCGAGGCGCTGCTTGAGCTCGGCGCGCTCGGGCGAGCCCGGCAGGTACGACCGGATCGGCTCGTTCACCGCCGCGGGGGGCCGGAAGATCCCTGGGGCGCTCATCGGGTCGATTGTAGAGTCGAGGCGATGGGCACGACGCGGCACCACGCCTCCGCGGACGGCACGCGGTACCGCTACGCGGCCGACGGCTGGGGCATCGGCGAGCTCCACGTGCGCGACGGCCGCCTCGTGGATCACGTGCTCGCGTCGAGGCACGGCGGACGCTCCCCCCAGGGGAGGGGCCCCAATGGGGGAATGAGCACCCCTGATCTCACGCTAGTCGCGAACCTGTCACAGGAGAGTGACGACTTCGTGCCGAGTCTGTGTCAGCGGTTCGCGGCACACCTCGAAGGGATCCCGGTGGCGTACGACGACGTCGTCCTCGACGACGGGGACCTGACGCCGTTCCAGCGGGAGCTCCTCGTCGCAGCGCGGTCGGTCGGTTGGGGGGAGATCGTCACGTACGGCGGGCTCGCCGCGCTCGCCGGACGGCCGCGCGCGGCTCGGGCCGCGGGGACCTTCTGCGCACGGAACCGCTGGTCGCTTGTCGTCCCCTGCCACCGGGTCGTCGCGGCGGGCAAGGACGAGCCGTTCGAGCTCGGCGGGTACGGCACCGGCGGGAATGCTCTCAAGCGCCGTTTGCTCGCGCTCGAGCAGACGCTCCTGTGAGCACCGGGACGCTGATCGCGGACGCCCGCGCCGAGCTCGCGGCGGTCGCTCCGCAGCGGCGCTGCGACCGGCTCGCCGAGATCTCCGCCCTCTTCCACACGGCAGGCACGGTGCACCTCCTGGGGCGCGGCGAGCTTCGGTTTCAGCTCGACCTCGCGGAGTCGGCGGTGGCGCGACGAGCGTTCGCGATCCTGAGAGCGCTACGGGTCGAGTCCGCGATCCGTACCTACCAGCGGCGATCGTTCGACCGGGGCGCACGCACGCAGCTGCTCGTCGAGGGGACGGCCCACGCGATCGACATCCTCACCGAGGCAGGCGTTGTCTCACGTGAAGGGCTCCCGCTCGATCGGCCGCCGGGGCGGGTCGTGGCGCGCGCGTGCTGCCGCTCGGCGTACCTCCGTGGGGCGTTCCTCGGCGCCGGATCGCTGAGCGGGCCACGCTCGCCCCATCTCGAGGTGCGCACGCCCCTTCACGCCGGGGCAGCGTTCGTCCGCAGCGTCGCGTCCGCCGCCGGGCTGCGCATGCACGTGATCGACCGCGCGTCCCACTCGGCCGCCTATGCGAAGAGCTGGGACTCGATCGAGGGATACCTCTCGGTGTCCGGTGCGACCGCGACGGTCCTCGCGCTCGAGGAACGCGCGCTCGTGGCCGGCCTGCGGGCGGATGCCAACAGGCTCGCCAACGCCGACCACGCGAACCTCGTACGTCAGAGCCGGTCCGCGCAGGCACAGCTCGATGCCGCTCGGGCGCTCCGTGCGCACGGCGCACTGGAGCGACTCCCGCCGTCGCTCGCGGCTGCCGCGGAGCTGCGCCTGCGCCACCCGTCGCTGTCGCTGCGGGAGCTTGCCGGGCGCGCCGATCCGCCTGTGACGAAGGCGGCCATGGCCGGTCGGCTCGTGAGGCTCGTCGAGTACGCCGAAGCGACGCGCGACGTGCCGGGCACACCGGGTTGAGAACGGAGCCCTCGACCCCCATACTCCACTCCGGTGGGCTCGCGCTCCCGGGCGGGGATTCAGACCCCATCCGCGCCTGGTGCCGGAGCGCGCACGTGGGGGAGGGGACTTCCTCGGAGCTCCTCCCTCAGCCCACCGGCACCTGTCGTTCGCAACGCGGGAATCCGCAGGAGCGGATCCCCGCCTTCGGCGGGGCACACCCCTGAATGCCGCCGCCTTCGGTGTCAGGCTGTCGCGGTCGCATGGCGGAGCAATCCCGGCCGGCCGCCTCGTTCGGCGTGAGGCTGTCGCGGTCGCTCCTGCACCAGTCGGGAACGCACCGAGAACGCGCCGCCCCTCACTAGACTCGCGGTGAACGCAACCCGAGCACACGGAGGCGAGAACAGGATGGCAACCCGGGTCGGCATCAACGGCTTCGGCCGGATCGGCCGCAACTTCTTCCGCGCGCAGCAGCAGCTGAGCGCCGACGTCGAGATCGTCGCGCTGAACGACCTCGGCGACGCGAAGACGATGGCGCACCTCCTGAAGTACGACTCGGTCCTCGGCCCGTTCGCGGGCGACGTCGAGCTCGGGGACGGGGTCATCAGGGCTGGCGGCGAGGAGATGAAGATGTTCTCCGAGCGTGACCCTGCGAGCCTGCCGTGGGGCGACCTGGGCGTGGATGTCGTGCTCGAGTCGACCGGGTTCTTCACCGATCGCGCGGGAGCCCAGAAGCACCTCGACGCGGGCGCCAAGAAGGTTCTCATTTCGGCGCCGGCCAAGGATCCCGACGTCACGGTCGTCCTCGGCGTCAACGACGGGGACTACGACCCCGCGAGCCACGACATCGTCTCGAACGCGTCGTGCACGACGAACTGCGTCGCACCGCTGGCGAAGGTCGTGGACGACCTCGC
>DASSBI010000217.1:0-13576 GCA_035698965.1 Gaiella sp.
ACGCTCTCGCTGAGCGTCGACCGCGCCAACGCGGGCGCGATCGAGCTCTACGAGCGCTACGGCTTCCAGCGCGTCTCGGACGACGACGACTCGGTCACGATGCTGGCGCAGCTCGTGCCGGACGCGACCGTCTAGGGTTCCTGCCATGGATGTCGACGTCGCAGTTCTCGGAGGAGGGCCCGCGGGCTACACGGCGGCCATCCGCGCCGCGCAGCTCGGCGGCAAGGTCGCCTGCATCGAGGCCGAGCCGAAGCTCGGTGGCACGTGCTTGCGCGTCGGGTGTATCCCGACCAAAGCGTGGGTGCAGAGCGCGCACGCCTACCACGACGCGCGCGAGACGTTCGCCAAGCTCGGCGTCCGAACCGCCGACCCGTCGCTCGACTTCGGCACGGTCGTCTCGTGGAAGGACGCCGTCGTCGACCAGATGACCGGCGGCGTCGCCTCGCTGTTCAAGGCGAACGGCGTCGAGTGGGTCAACGGCAAGGGGACCTTCACCGGCGCGAACACGATCGCGGTCGAGGGTGGGGAGGACATCGCGTTCAAGAGCGCAATCGTCGCCACCGGCTCGTTCCCGATCCGGCCGCCGATCCCGGGGCTCGACTCGCCGCGCTGCGTCGACTCGACGGGGCTGCTCTCCCAGACCGAGGTCCCGGCCCGCCTGGTCGTGCTCGGCGGCGGGATCATAGGCTGCGAGTTCGCGTCGATCTTCAACCGCTTCGGCACCGAGGTGACGATCGTCGAGATGCTGCCGCACCTCATTCCGACCGAGGACGAGGACGCGGCGAAGGAGCTGGAGAAGGCGTTCCGCAAGCGCGGCATCGCGCAGCACCTCTCGAAGCAGTGCACACAGGTCGACGACCACGGCGGCCACCTCACCGTCCACTTCGGCGAAGGGGAGACGGTCGACTGCGATCTCATGCTCGTCGCCGTCGGCCGCGCCGCGCTCGTCGAGGGCATCGGGCTCGAGGCGGCGGGCGTCAGCTTCGACCGTAAGGGGATCGGCACCGACGACCACCGCCGCACCAACGTGGCGAACATCTACGCGGCCGGCGACGTCGCCGGATACTGGCAGCTCGCGCACACGGGCTTCCGCGAGGGCGAGGTCGCCGCGGAGAACGCGATGGGCCACGAGTCGACGATCGGCGAGCCGGCCGTGCCGCGCCCGATCTACACCGACCCGGAGATCGCCGGCGCCGGCCTCACCGAGGCGCAGGCGCTCGAGAAGCACGGCGACACCGTCGTCGTGGGCCGCGCGCCGTGGGTGGCGATCGCTCGCGCGGTGATGTCGGGGAACACGACGGGATGGGTGAAGACGATCCACGAGTCGACGTACGGCGAGCTGCTCGGCGTCGTGATCGTCGGTCCTCACGCGACCGACCTGATCGGCGAGGCCGTGGTCGCCCTCGACGCCGAGGCGACGATCGAGACGGTCGCCGACGGCGTCGCGCCGCACCCGACGCTGGCGGAGGGCATCAAGGAGGCCGGGCTCGTCGCGCTCGGCCGGGCCATCCACCTACCGCCGCGGCGGAGGTAGGCTCGACCCGTGAAGCATCGCCGCAACGCAATTCTCTGGGCGATCGGCTGGTGGATCGTCCGCCGCCAGATCCGCAGGCGCGCCGCGGTCGCCGTCGCGGGCGTCGGCGCGACGGCGGCGGCAACGGCGCAGCGCGGGCGGATCCGCGCCGTGATCGGCGCGGTTCTTCTCGTCGGGCTGCTCGCGGCCGGGCTCATCGCCGCGCGGAAGCTGCTCGGCGGCGGAGAGCCTGCCGAGGCCACGCCTCTCGCGGACGTGCCGCCGTTCCCGGACGCGCCGGGCGCTCCGCTCGAGCCGGCGGATCCGGCGGAGCCGGAGCGGGGCTCAGCCACCGCGTGACGCCGATCGCCGGGCCGGGGCCGGGCGTCGTCCGCTCGGCCCTCGACGGGCTCGTCCCGTACGAGCCCGGCAAGCCCGTCGAGACCGTCCAGCGCGAGCTCGGCCTCGAGCGCGTCGTCAAGCTCGCGTCGAACGAGGGCCCGTTCGGCCCCTTCCCCGCGGCAATCGAGGCGGTCGAGCGCTCGCTCGCCGAGTCGAACCGCTACCCGGACGGCGGCTGCTACCGGCTCCGTGAGGAGCTGTCCGCACGACATGGCGTCGATTTCGGTGAGGTGATCGTCGCGGCGGGAGCCGACGCCGTGATCGGCTATGCGTGCCAGGCGACACTCGACACGGGCGACGAGATCGTCACGCCGTGGCCCTCGTTTCCCAGCTACGTCCTCGACCCGCTGAAGGCGGGGGCGACGACGGCTCGCATCCCGCTCGAGCACGGCCGCGTCGACGTGGACGCGCTCCTCGGCGCCGTCACGAGCCGCACGAAGCTTGCGTTCCTCCCGACCGTGAACAACCCCACCGGGACGATGACCTCGCGTGCCGACCTGCTGCGCTTCCTCGACGCGGTGCCGGAGCACGCGCTGACGGTAGTGGACGACGCGTACTTCCACTACGTCGACGACCCGGACTTCCTCGACGCGATCGAGGAGACGGCCAAGCACGGTCGCCGCGTCCTCGTCCTGCGGACGTTTTCGAAGATCTACGGCCTCGCGGGGCTGCGCATCGGGTACGGCGTCGGTCCTGCCGAGGTGGTCACGGCGATGCGCAAGGTGCAGCGCGCGTTCGACGTGACGACGCCGGCGCAGGAGGCTGCACTCGCGAGCCTCGGCGGTGACGCCGAGCTGGCCAGGCGCCGGGCGGTCAACCGCAAGGCGATGTCCGCGCTCGAGACCGTCTTGCGCGCGCACGGCTTCGACCCGATCGCGCCGGCCGTCGGCAACTTTCTCTACGTCGATGTCGGAGAGGACGCGGAGGCCCTCAACCAGTCGCTCCTGCGCCGCGGTGTGATCGTCCGGCCGATGGGGTCGTTCGGCGCGCCGACGGCGCTCCGCATCACGGCGGGCACGCCCGAGGAGATCGCCTTCCTCGCCGAGCAGCTGGCGGCGGTGCTGGTGTCCTAGATGTCCGACGTCAGTCGGACACCTCCGCCCTGACGTGTCGGACTGAAGTCCGACACGAAGTGCACGGCTTCTCGAATCCACAACACCGGGTCTTCCGCACGCTTGGCTACCGTTCAGCGCTCGGGCGCACGGCGCCCTGCTTCCCATGCGAACGACGCTGAAGAGAGGAGTCGGCCGCGGCGCGACGCTGAACGGCAACGGCCGGGCCGCGATGCCGCCCGCGCCCCTCGGGCCGGTTACCGTCTATCGCCAGCCGCCGCCTGCGCCGCGCAGCGGCCGCTCGCTCGCGCTCGCGATCCTCGGCTGGTCGGCACTCGTACTCGCCGTGCTCGTCGGCGGCACCGCGGGTGGCGCGTACCTCTACCTCCACGAGACCGTCGCGGCGGTCGCTCCTCGCTCGGCCGAGGTGAAGAAGGCGCTCAAGTCGCTCGAGATCGCACTGCCGGGCGAGCCCGCGACGGCGCTGGTGCTCGGGTACGACCACCGCGCCGACGAGGGCAAGAACACGCCGTCCCGCTCGGACACGCTCATGCTCGTACGTGCCGACCCGGGCGAGAAGACGATCTCGCTGCTCTCGTTCCCGCGTGACCTGAACGTCCCGATCGACTGCCCCGGCCAAACGCCGTTCACCGCGAAGATCAACGCGGCCTACGCGACCTGCGGCGCGGTCGGCTCGCTACGCACCGTCCGCAACCTGACGGGCCTGCCGATCAACTACATCATCACGATCAACTTCCGCGGCTTTCGCCAGCTCGTCGACAAGCTGGGTGGCGTCTGGCTCGACATCGACCGTCGCTACTACAACGATCACGGCGGTCCGAGCGGCTACGCGAAGATCAACCTCCAGCCCGGGTACCAGCGCATGAACGGGACACGGGCGCTCGACTTCGTCCGCTTCCGCCACACCGACTCGGACATCTACCGCACTGCCCGCCAGCAGCTGTTCGTGCGCTCGTTCAAGGACCAGATCGAGCACTCCGTCTCGCTCACGAAGCTGCCGCAGGTGATCAAGGTGATCACCTCCAACGTCGAGGTCGGTCAGGGCGGCGGCAAGGACGTCAGCGCGAAGACCGTGCTGCGGTACGCCGTGCTCGCGTACTCGCTGCCGCCGGGCCACACGTTCCAGGCGCGGATCGACGGGATCGAGGGCCTGAACGACCTGACGGCGTCGTCCGACAACATCCAGCGGGCCGTGCGCGAGTTCCGTGACCCGGACGTCAGCTCGCCGGAGAAGGCAACTCAGGTCGCGCTCGGTGAGAAGGTGAAGGTGAAGACGCCGTCCCCCAAGGAGACGAGCGTGCTCGTTCTCAACGGGAACGGCGTCGAGGGGGCAGCGTCGAGCGCGAGCTACATCCTCTCGCAGCGCGGGTACCAGATGACCCAGCCGGCCAACGGCCTGCGCGCCGACGCGCCGAGCTACGACTACTTCCGCACCCAGGTCTACTTCAACCCGAACGTGACCGGCGCGAAGCCCGCCGCAAAGAAGCTCGCCGCGCTGTTCGGCTCCGCGGACGCCGTGAAGCTCGTCCCCAAGATCCGCAAGCTCTCGAACGGCTCGATGCTCGTCATCGTCCTCGGCCAGACGTTCCACGGGCGGCTCGCGTCGGCGCCGATCGACCAGACACCGCAGCGCCAGCCCGCGAATGTCGTCTCGGGCGCGAGCGCGACCGTCGACCTCCTGCGCCGCTACCGGCAGCAGATCGACTTCCCGCTGATGGTGCCGACCCGGATCGAGCGCTCGTCCTGGATCGACTCCGAGATGCCGATCCGCGTCTACAAGATCGATCCCGACAAGAAGCACTCGGCGGTGCGGCTGACCTACCGCGTCGGCGGCAACCAGTACTGGGGCGTCCAGATGACGGACTGGAAGGACGCGCCGGTGCTCGCGGGCCGGAACTTCGTCCGCAAGATCGGCAGTCGCCGGTACGAGCTCTACTACAACGGACCGCACCTGCACATGGTCGTGCTCAACACCGACGGCGCGACGTACTGGGTCGTCAACACGCTGCTCGACCGGCTCTCGAACGAGACGATGATCGCGATCGCGAAGGGCCTCCGGCCGCTCGCGAAGGTCGCGAAGTCGTAGAGGCCGAAGCGACTATCCTGCGGCCCGACATGGCCGACCAGGGTAAGCGCATCGCCGTCTTCGGCGCGGGGTACGTCGGCCTCGTGACCGGCGCGTGCTTCGCGGAGCTCGGACACCGCGTCACCGTGAGGGACGTGATCCCCGAGCGGATCGAGGCGCTCCGACGCGGCGAGGTGCCGATCTTCGAGCCCGGGCTCGAGGATCTTCTCGAGCGAAACCGCGAGCGGGTCTCGTTCACGCTCGACGTCGCGGAGGCGATCGACGGCGCCGAGTTCGTCTACGTCGCCGTCGGCACGCCGCCCACCTACTCCGGCGACGCCGACCTCTCCGCCGTCTGGACGGTGATCGACGAGCTGCCTGCGGTCGATCACCGCGTCGTCGTCGCGATGAAGTCGACCGTGCCCGTCGGCACCGGCGAGAAGGTGCGGCACCGCCTGGACGAGCGCGGGCTCCGTCACGTCGGCTACGTCTCGAACCCGGAGTTCACCGCCGAGGGCACCGCCGTCCGAGACTTCATGGAGCCTGACCGGATCGTCGTCGGGGCCTTCGACGAGGCCGACGGCGACGCGGTCGAGGCGCTCCACCGGGGCATCGAGGCGCCGGTCGTGAGATCCGACGTGGCGTCGGCAGAGATGATCAAGCTGGCCGCGAACGCGGCGCTGATGACGCGGATCTCGTTCATCAACGAGATCGCGAACGTGTGCGAGGCGACCGGCGCCGATGTCGTCAAGGTCGCGGAGGGCATCGGCCACGACCGCCGGATCGGCAAGAGCTTCCTCCGGGCGGGGGTCGGCTTCGGCGGCAGCTGCTTCCCGAAGGACTCCCTCGCCCTGAAGCAGCTCGCTGCGAGCTCGGGATACCACTTCCAGGTGCTGAACGCCGTGATCGAGGTGAACGAGCTCCAGAAGCGCCGCGTGATCGGCAAGCTCAAGCAGCGTCTCGGAGCCCTGCGGGGCAAGCGCATCGCGCTGCTCGGCCTCGCGTTCAAGCCGAACACCGACGACACGCGAGAGGCACCCGCCTTCGTGCTGGCCGGCCGGCTGCTCGCCGAGGGCGCCGACGTCGTCGCGTGGGATCCGGTCGCGCGTGCGGACGGCCTGCACGGCGTCGAGCAGGTCGCGACCGTCGACGAGGCCGTCCGGGGCGCGGACGCCGTCGTCCTCGTCACCGAATGGCCCGAGCTTGCAGACGTCGACTGGACGGCGGTCGCGGCGCGCATGCGCACGCCTCTCTTCGTCGACGGTCGCAACATGCTCGACCCCGAGGCGATGCGCGCGGCAGGCTTCGCGTACGACGGAATCGGCCGTGCGGCCGCCGTCGAGCGCTGATGGAGGCGATCGTCCTCGCGGGCGGCAAGGCAGAGCGGCTCGGCGACGTCGCGGGCGGTCTCCCGAAATCGCTCGTCCCGGTCGGCGGCAGGCCGCTGCTCGCGTGGCAGGTCGGTCGGCTCGCCGCCGCGGGCGTCGACCGCGTCATCGTCAGCTGCCTCGCCGGGCAGGAGGACGTGTTCGTCGATGGGCTCGGCGAGGTCGGCGTGCAGCTCGTCTGCGCGGGCGAGCCCGAGCGGCTCGGGCGCGGAGGCGGGATCCGCTACGCGGCCGGCTTCCGCCGCGACGAGGGCGACGTGCTCGCGATGAACGGCGACGAGCTCGTCGACGTCGACTTCGGCGCGCTACTCGAGCGGCACCGCTCGACCGGCGCCGCAGCGACCGTCACCGTCGCGCAGCCGCCCTCCCAGTTCGGGCAGGTCGATCTCACGGACGACGACGTCGTCACCGGCTTCCACGAGGTCTCGCGCGTCCCGTACTGGGTCAACTGCGGGATCTACGTCCTGTCCGAGAAGGCGCTCGCGCGCTTCCCGGAGAAGGGCGACCACGAGAGCACCGCCTTCCCCGAGCTCGCCTCGGAGGGAAAGCTGCACGCCTTCCGACACACGGGGCTCTGGCTGACGGTGAACACGCCGAAAGAGCTCCGCCGCGCCGACGAGTACGTCGCTGCGCACCAGGAGTGGCTCGCATGAGCAGCCGCTTCGCGGTCGAGCCGCGCCGTGTCGAGAAGCCCTGGGGCTGGGAGCTCGTCTGGGCCGAGACCGAGGACTACGTCGGGAAGGTCCTCTTCGTGCGGGCCGGGCAGTCGCTGAGCCTCCAGTACCACGAGGTGAAGGACGAGTCGTGGCTCGTCCAGCAGGGCCGCGCCTCGCTCGAGCTGGGCGAGGTCGGAGGCGACCTCGAGACGATCGAGATCTGCCCCGACGACGTCTTCCGCTACCGCCCGCGCACCGTGCACCGCGTGACAGCGATCGAGGACACGCTCATCGTCGAGGTGTCGACACCGCACCTCGACGACGTGGTCCGCCTCGAAGACCGCTACGGCCGCGAGGGCACGAGCACCCCGTAGATGGGGTAAGAGCGGGTCTCGGAAGTCCGGCACCCCCTGCGGGACGTGAGCTCGGTGTCCGACGTCGGTCGGACACCTTGACAAAACCGTGGTAAGGTTTGGCCTCGTTGCCGACCTTCACCGTCAGCCAGGCCGCCGCACGTACCGGCTGGTCTCCCCGGATGCTCCGCTACCTGGAGTCCACGGGGCTCGTCGTGCCCGCGCGGAGCTCCTCGGGCTACCGCCGCTACGGCGACCACGACCTGGAGCTTCTCCGCGGGCTGGCCGAGCTGCGCCGGCGGTACGACGTCGAGCTCGACGACGTGGCGTTCGTCGTCCGGCTGCGGCGCGACCCGAAGCTGCGGACCGCGGTCGAGGCCTGGCTCGACGGGGCGACCGTCCCGGCCGAGGGAGCGAGCGAGGCCGACTGGATCGCCTGGGAGCAACGGAAGCACGAACAGCTTCTCGTAGCCTGATACGACAACAGAGAGAGGGACGATGGCCACGACCACCAAGCACGACGTCAAGGACCTCGCGCTCGCACCGGATGGGGTGCGGCGGATCGATTGGGCCGACCGGCAGATGCCGGTGCTCGCCGCGATCCGCGAGCGCTTCGAGCGCGAGCAGCCGCTGAGCGGCTACCGCGTGTCGGCCTGCCTCCACGTCACCACCGAGACCGCGAACCTGATGCGAACGCTGAAGGCGGGCGGGGCGGACGTCGTCCTCTGCGCGTCGAACCCGCTCTCGACCCAGGACGACGTCGCCGCGGCGCTCGTCTCGGAGTACGGGATCGGGACGTTCGCGATCAAGGGCGAGGACCACGACACGTACTACGCACACCTCGAGGCGGCGATCGACCATCGCCCGCATGTGACGATGGACGACGGCGCCGACGTGATCGGGATCCTCCACTCGGCCCGCCGCGAGCAGCTCGGCGACGTGATCGCCGGCACCGAGGAGACGACCACAGGCGTGATCCGGCTCCGCGCGCTCGAGCGCGACGGCAAGCTCGGCTTCCCGGTGATCGCGGTCAACGAGGCGAAGACCAAGCACCTCTTCGACAACCGCTACGGCACGGGGCAGTCGACGATCGACGGGATCATCCGCGCGACGAACGTGCTCCTCGCCGGCCGGACGTTCGTCGTCGCCGGGTACGGCTGGTGCGGACGCGGCGTCGCGATGCGGGCCAAGGGGCTCGGCGCCCACGTCGTCGTCACCGAGGTCGACGCGATGAAGGCGCTCGAGGCCGTGATGGACGGCTTCCAGGTGATGCCGATGTCGCAAGCCGCCGAGGTCGGCGACATCTTCGTGACCGCGACAGGCGACAAGCACGTGATCTCCCGCGACAACATCGAGCGCCTGAAGGACGGCGCGATCCTCGCGAATACCGGGCACTTCAACGTCGAGATCGACATCCCCGCGCTCCGGTCGCTCGCGACCGGGACGCGCGAGGCGCGTCAGTTCGTCGAGGAGTTCACGCTCGGGAACGGCCGCAAGGTGTACCTCCTCGCCGAGGGCCGGCTCGTCAACCTTGCCGCAGCAGAGGGACACCCTGCGCAGGTGATGGACATGTCGTTCGCGAACCAGGCGCTCGCGGCCGAGCACGTGATCCAGAACGCCGCCTCGCTCGAGCGGACGGTCTACGACGTACCGAAGGAGATCGACGACGAGATCGCGCGTCTCAAGCTCGCGACGATGGGCGTGGCGATCGACCAGCTGACGGAGGAGCAGGCGAACTACCTCGCGAGCTGGGACGAAGGAACGTAGGGGGGCGGCTGGTGTCCGACTTTAAGTCGGACACCAGAGGCATGCGGCAGGCGTGGGGGCGAGGCTAGTCTCGCCCCCACGCATGTCTACGCTCGAACCGCACCGGATCGTCCGGCTCGAGAACGACGCAGTCGTCGTTCTCGACCAGCGGCTGCTTCCCGGCGAGGAGGTCGAGCTTCGCTGCGCGACGGCCGGCGAGCTCGCCGAGGCGATCCGGGTGCTCGCCGTGCGCGGGGCGCCCGCGATCGGGGTCGCCGCCGCCTACGGCATGGCGCTCGCGGCGGAGCAGGGCCATGACCTCGATGTCGCATTCGAGACGCTCGCGGCGTCGCGGCCGACGGCGGTCAACCTTCGCTGGGCGCTCGACGCGATGCGCGAGGAGCCTACGCGCGAGCGCGCGCAGCGCATCCACGACGACGAGGTGAAGCGCTGCCGGCGGATGGGCGAGCGCGCCGTCGAGCTGTTCTCGGCCGGCTCCCGCGTGCTGACGCACTGCAACGCCGGAGGCCTCGCGACGGGCGGCTACGGGACGGCGGTCGGCGCGATTCGCGCCGCACACGAGGCCGGGCTGGTCGAGCACGTCTGGGTCGACGAGACGCGGCCGCTCCTCCAGGGCGCTCGGCTCACCGCCTGGGAGCTCGAGCAGCTCGGGATCCCGCACGCGGTGATCGTCGACGGCGCTGCAGCGTCGCTGATGGCGCGGGGCGAGGTCGACGTCGTGGGGACCGGCGCCGACCGCATCGCGGCGAACGGCGACACGGCGAACAAGATCGGCACGTACTCCCTCGCCGTCCTTGCACGGCACCACGGCCTCCCGCTCGTGGTCGTCGCTCCGACCTCGACCCTCGATCCTGCCGCCGCGACCGGTGACGAGATCCCGATCGAGGAGCGCGACCCCAGCGAGGTGACGGAGCGCTTCGCCGCTCGGAATCCCGCCTTCGACGTCACGCCGGCAGAGCTCGTCTTCGCGATCGTGACCGAGCGCGGCGTGCATCGGGCGCCTTACGCGGAGTCTCTCCCGCGTGAGACGGCCGCCGCACGATGATCCTCGACGAGGTAGACGCGGGCACGCGAGCGGTGCTCGAGCGCTTCGGGTTCGACCCGGAGACGTTCGAGACGCTGCGGCTCAAGGTCGCGTCGGGCGAGCTGTCGGCCGCAGCGAACGTCGTGCGAGGTTCGGTCGAGCCGCCCCACGAGCACGACGTCGTGTCTCTTCCGGAGCCGGGCACGGACGGCTGGAGCGACGCGCGCGGGGCAGGCATCGAGCTGCTCCGGGCCGGCCGCGTCGCCCAGATCGTCCTCGCGGGCGGGATGGCGACGCGCTTCGGCGGCGTCGTGAAGGGCGCGGTCGAGGCGATCGGCGGTCGCAGCTTCCTCTCCTGGAAGCTCGGTGAGACGGCCCGGCTCGCCGAGGCCCTCGGCGTCGAGATTCCCGTCGCGCTGATGACGAGCTTCCAGACCGACGACGAGACGCGTGTTCACGTCCGAGGGCTCGGCGTGCCCGAGCCGCTCTCGTTCTCGCAGTCCGTCTCGCTGCGCCTGACCGAGGACGGCGAGCTCTTCCTGGACGACGGCCGCCCCTCGCTCTACGCGCCGGGCCACGGCGACCTGCTCGACGCGCTCCGCCGCTCGGGCGCTCTCGCGTCGCTGCGTGAGCAGGGGGTCGAGCACGTCGCGGTGTCGAACGTCGACAACCTCGGCGCGCGCCTCGACCCCGTCGTCCTCGGCGCACACGTGCTCGCCGGATGCCCGATGACCGCCGAGGTCGCGCGCAAAGAGGGTGACATGGGTGGCGCGCCGGCCCGCGTCGACGGCCGACTCGGCCTGCTCGAAGGCCCGCAGTTCCCTGCCTCCTTCGACCAGGACCGGATCACCGTCTTCAACACGAACACGACGACGTTCGCCCTCGACGCGATCGACCGCGAGTTCGATCTGGAGTGGCTGTACGTCTGGAAGTCCGTCGACGGGCGGCCGGCAGTGCAGCTCGAGCGGCTGTACCACCAGGTCGCGTGGGAGCTCGAAGCGACCTTCCTCGAGGTGCCGCGCTCGGGCGCTCGCGGCCGCTTCTTCCCGGTCAAGGAGCCCGAGGACCTCGGACGCGCGCGTCCGGAGCTCCGCGAGATGCTCACGGCGTCCGTGCTCGACTAGATATCGAGCCGCCCTGTCGACGGGTACGCGGGCCGGCCCGTGGTAATTCCTCGTGCGGAGCGTTACGATCGTCCCACTGCGGCATCGGGGGTCCGGAGGAGGGCACCGTGCCGAGCAACGCCCGGCAGGCATCACGCCACGCCGACGAGGGTCGCCGACCCCCGACGGGAAGCCTTGCGGCGCCGATCGCCCGCCGAGGGCCGAACGGCGGCTGAGGCAGACATGGCCGAGTACCAGGAGCTCCGGCTCCGCTTCGAGCGCATTCGCGAGAGCGGCGAGTACCGGGTGTTCGCGTCGGGGCCGGCCGGCGAGGCCGCGGGGTCGTTCGCACTGCCGTACTCCGACGTCGAGATCGAGAACCTCGTGCTGAGGTTGAGCCGCCCGCGCGGCGGCGTGCGCCGCATCGACTCGTCCGACCTCGAGCTCGTCCGCGGCTTCGGCGGCGGCCTCTTCGACGCCGTGTTCAACGGGCGCGTGCGTGACGTCTACCGCTCTTCGCTCGCCTCCGCCCGGGGGGAGGGCTGCGGCATGCGCATCTCGCTCGCGTTCACCGGAACGCCCGAGCTCATGCACGTGCCCTGGGAGTACCTCTACGACGATCCGGCGTTTCTCTCGATCTCGATGTGGACGCCGGTCGTGCGCTACCTCGACCTCGCCTCGACCCGGCGGCCGCTCCGGGTCGAGCCGCCGCTTCGGATCCTCGGGATGGTCAGCAGCCCGGCCGACCTCGCCCGACTCGACGTCGGGCAGGAGCGCTCGAAGGTCGAGGAATCGCTCGCCGACCTCGTGCAGCAGGGCGCAATCGAGATCGACTGGCTCGAGCAGCCCACGCTCCAGGCGCTCCAGCGCGGGCTGCGGCGTGCGGACTACCACGTCTTCCACTACGTCGGACACGGCGGCTACGACCGCGGGAGCGACGACGGCGTGCTCGCGCTCGAGGACGGCACGGGGAAAAGCCGCCTCGTGAGCGGGATGGAGCTCGGCACGATCCTCGCCGACGAGATGACGCTGCGCCTCGCGGTGCTCAACGCGTGTGAGGGCGCACGGAGCTCCGCCGACGACCCGTTCTCGGGCGTCGCGACGAGCCTCGTTCGGCGCGAGATCCCTGCGGTCGTCGCGATGCAGCTCCAGATCACCGACCGCGCCGCGATCACATTCGCCTGCGAGCTGTACTCCGCGCTCGCCGACGGCTACGCGGTCGACGCGGCGCTCGCCGAGGCCCGGAAGGCGATCTTCGCCGACGACAACGAGCTCGAGTGGGCGACGCCGGTGCTGTTCATGCGCGTTCCCGACGGGCGGATCTTCGACGTCGCTGCGCGCGTCACGACCCATGAGCCTGTCCCGGAGCCTGCGGAGGCCGTGATCGCGTCGCCTGCCACCGAGCCGGCCGAGGTCGAGATCGCCGAGGTCGAGATCGAGGCAGACGCGGCTCCGCTGGCGGAGGAGCCCGAGCCGTCCGCGCCGCGGTCGAAGCAGGAGCCCGAACCCGATCCGGGGGCCGTCTCGTGGCCGCGTCCGGTCGACGTGGAACCGCCGGCCGACGTCACACCGACCCGTGTCCCGGGTACGTACGTCGCGCTGCTCGCGGGCGCCGTCCTTGTGCTCGCGCTCGGCATCGTGGTCCCCTGGGATTCCGATGGGAGGTCGCTGATCACGCCGCACTTCGGCCCGCTGGCAGATTCGACCGGTGGAATCTTCACGGCGCTCTCGCCGCTCGCCGTCGTGCTCGTCGCCGCCGTGGCCACCGTGATGGCCGCACGGGCACGTCGGCTCCAGCTGGCTGCCGGCCTCCTCATCGCGTGCGGGATCGCCGCGACGGCGAAATACCTCGGTGTGCTCGGGCGAGCCGGGAATCCCGGCTTCGGTCAGGACGTCGAGCCGGTGAGCGTGCTCGTCTTCTGCCTCGTCGTCGCGTCGTCGATCGCGCTGATCGTGATGGGGATCCAGCTCGCCCAGGCAGCGGGCGCGCACGTCGGCGACGCGAGGAGCACGCGCGCGACGGGGCTGATGCTCGGGGCCGCGGGATTCCTGACCCTGGCCGGCTGCCTCGTGCCGTTCAACACCGGCGGCACCGACCTGCCATCGCGCGCCGTCGTCCCGGACGAGGGGGCGTTCTCGTTCGACGCCGTCGTCGGCGGGCTCGCCCTCCTCGGCCTGGCGCTCTGCGTGCAATACCTGCCGCGGTGGCTCGCGGCCGGAATGGTGCTCGCG